>JAKSPU010000172.1 GCA_024404505.1 Clostridia bacterium | reverse complement strand
TTGAAAGTTCTTGGGATTCTTAAGCCCTTCTTTCAAGAAGGGCTTAAGCGGGGCGCGGGGCAGAGCCCCACAAGCGCGTCCTCGGGGCGCGGGGCAGAGCCCCGCAAACGCGTCCCCCGTCCCTTACGAGAACTGCGCATTGTACAGCGACGCGTAGAAGCCTCCGGAGCGGAGAAGCTCGTCGTGGGTACCGGATTCCTCCACAACGCCCTGACGGAGCACGAGGATCCGGTCGGCGTTGCGGATCGTGGAGAGTCGGTGCGCGATGACAAAGCAGGTCCGGCCGCGCATCAGCGTGTAGAGGGCCTCCTGGATCAGGTGCTCGGTCCGGCTGTCCACGTTGGACGTCGCCTCGTCGAGGATCAGAACGGGCGCGTCGGACAGCATCGCCCGCGCGATCGTCAGAAGCTGCTTCTGACCCTTGGAAATGTTCACACCGTCGTCCGACAGTACCGTCTGATAGCCGTCCGGCAGTGACTCGATGAAATCGTGGATGTGCGCCGCCTTCGCCGCGCGCTCCACATCCTCCTGCGTCGCCCCCTCCGTGCCGTATACGATGTTGTCGTATACCGTCCCACAGAACAGCCACGTGTCCTGCAAAACCATCGTGTACGCCCGGCGCAGACTGTCCCGCGTCAGCGAACGGATCGGTTTTCCGTCCATCGTGATGCACCCGCTGTTCGGGTCGTAGAACCGCATCAGCAGACTGATCACGGTCGTCTTGCCCGCACCCGTCGGACCTACGATGGCGATCAGCTGCCCCTTGTCCGCCTTCAGAGACAGCCCGTGCAGGATCTCCTTCTCCGGCACGTACCCGAACCGCACGTCCGTCATCTCCACGTCGCCCCGCGCGTCGACCAATACCTCCGCGTCGGGCGCGTCGGCAGGCTCGGACGGCTCGTCCAGCAGCCGGAACACACGCTCCGCCGCCGAGCAGGCAGACTGAAACTCGCTCAGAATGTTCGCAAATTCGTTGATGGGCCCCGAGAACTTCCGGCTGTACTGCACGAACGCCGAAACGTCACCCAGAGAGATCGCCAGCACCGCAGGCAGATCAACCACCGTCAGCGTCAAGAGGTAGAAGATACCGCCCAGCACCGTGATGAACGTCAACGACAGGTTGTTGATGAAGTTGACGGACGGTCCCACCATCGCACCCTGATAGTCCGCCTGATAGTACGCCTCGCAGGCAGCCTCGTTGTGCTCGTCGAAATGACCTACCACACACCTCTCCCGGTGGTACGCCTTGATCGTCCTGTGACCCGACAGCATCTCCTCCGCGTACCCGTTCAGCTCGCCCAGCATCGCCGAACGCTTGCGGAACAGCGGGCGGATCTTTTTCGTTTTGTACTTCGTGAACAGTATCGACGCCGGCACCGTGAACAGGAACACGCAAAGGAGCAGCGGCGATATCGTCGCCATCATGATCAGCGACCCGACCACCGTCACCACGCTCGCGCAGATCTGCAAAAGGTCGTTCGACAGCGACGCGTTCACCGTGTCGATATCGTAGGAAATGTGGCTCACGATGTCGCCGGTCTGGTGCTTGTCAAAGTATCCGACCGGCATTTCCGTCAGGTGCGCGAACACCTCGCGGCGCATCTCACGCGTTACCTGCTGGCTGATGTGCGCCATCAGCACCGCCAGCGCATAGGACAGCACCGCCGACAGCGCGTAAAACGCGATCAGGATCCCGCAATAGACGGATACCGTTTTGAAATCGACCTTCCCTGCCCCCGGTCCGATCGCGTCGATCACCTTACCGGACAGCTTCGGTCCCGCGAGCGCCAGCACGTTGGACGTCAGCATGAGCAGCAGCGCGCCCAGCATCAGCCAGCGGTACTTCATCAGATAGGTGCAGAGCCGCCTGAGGATGCGCCCCATGCTTGCCCTGTCCAGCGTATCCTTGCCTCCGCCCACGCGGTTGGCGGAACGCCCCATAGGTCCTCCTCCGTTAGTCAAGGATAGCACCTCCCATCTGCGACTGCGCGATCTCGCTGTACACGGGACAGCTCTCTGTCAATTCCTCGTGCGTCCCAGCACCGATGACCTCGCCCTTGTCCAGCACGAGGATCAGGTCGGCGTGCTTGATGGAGCTGACGCGCTGCGCGATGACGATCGTCGTCACCGGATCAAGCCCGCCCTCCTTTGCACGCTCGGCGGCGTCCGCCCGCAGCGCCTGACGCAGCTGTGCGTCCGTGCGGTAGTCCAGCGCACTCGAAGCGTCGTCGAGGATCAGGACGTCCGGATCCCCCGCCAGCGCGCGGGCGATCAGCAGCCGCTGCTTCTGACCGCCGGACAGGTTGGTGCCCTTGGAGGTCAGCTTGTAGTCCAGACCCTCGGGCAGCGCGGAGATGAACTCCCACGCCTGTGCGGCCCGCGCGGCCTTCTCGATCTGCTCCCGCGAGAGATCGCGGTCAAAGCGGATATTCTCGCCGATCGTTCCCGCAAACAGGAAATCGTTCTGCATGGCAACGCCGAAACGGCGCCGCAGCTCCTCGGCGGTCATGTCGCGGATATCCTTTCCGCCGAGCCGGACCGCTCCGCAGCCCTCCGCGACCTGATAGAAGCGCAGGAGCAGCGCAAGCAGCGTCGACTTGCCGCTGCCCGTCGCGCCGATGACACCCAGCGTGCCGCCGCACGGCAGCCGGAAGTCGATATCGTGCAGGTTGTCCGTCTTGCCGCGGTACGAGAAGCGGACGTGATCGAACTCAAGATAGGAATCCGGGTTCGCCGGACGGGACAGGTGCTGACCGAGCGGCTGCGCCCTGTGTTCGGCTGCCGCCTCCACGACCTCGTTGATACGGTTCATGGACGCGGTGCCCTTGGTCATCATCATGAATATGCGCGTGATGGACAGGAGCGCGTTGGACAGCAGCGTGAAGTATTGGATGAACGCGATGATCTTGCCCGGCAGGCAGACGCCGTTGTTGACGCGGATCGCGCCGACGATCAGCACCGCGACCAGCCCGAGGTTGAGGAACAGGTTGATGACGGGATTGGAGATCGCCATCGTCACGGATGCGCGGAACTCGTCATGCACGAGCTGATCGTTGACAGCCGCGTAGCGGTCCTTCTCGTACTCCTTGCGGGACAGCGCCTTGATGACGCGGATGCCCTGCACGTCCTCGCGGACCACGCGGATCATCGCGTCGCCGGACAATTGCGAATTGCGGAACAGCGTGACGCCGCGCTTGGACACGAGGTACACGACCAGCGCGATCAGCGGCAGCACGCCGAGCATGACGAGCGTCAGCACCGGATCAAGGAACAGCGTGATGGTCAGGCCGCCCAGCAAAAGGATCGGCGCGCGGACGCCGATGCGCTGCATCATGCCGACCATGTGATGGACGTTATAGGTATCCGTCGTCAGACGGGACTCCAGCGACGGCACGGTGAAGGCGTCCGCCTGCGCGCAGGACAGCCGCAGCGTGGAGTCGAACAGGTCGTGACGGATCAGGCGGGCGGTGTCCCGCGCGACCAGCGACGCCATCCGGTTGGCGACCACGTTGAAAACGAGGGCCGCCGCGGCGCACAGCACCATCAATCCGCCCCACAGGAGGATACGCCGGATCCCCGCTCCGCGGTCCCCCTCGGCAGCGGCTGCCGGGATCACCTCGTCAAGGATCAGGCTGAGTATGTACGGCAGCGCCAGCTCGGCCAGCGTGCCCGCGATCTTGATGATCAGCCCTACCGACATCCGTCCGAGATAAGGCTTCATATACCGAAACAGTTTTTTCACGGGGCCTCCTTCGAGAGTGTATTTGCAGGGCTCTGCCCGGCACATTCTAAAGGGCAAGCCCTTCAGACGCTTAAGCCCTTCTTGAAAGAAGGGCTTAAGGCATTACCGCACAATGATGACGGTGCAGATGCGCCGTCAGAAATTTCATCTACGGTTTCACTTCTTTATTCTTTTTCTTATTCCCCACATGAGAAGCACGCCGCCCGCCCACGCGGACAGTATTTCGCCGACCCCGACCGTCACCATCAGCAGCCAGAGCGTATCGCCGAGTCCGTACGCGTACTTCAGCACGAACGGGATGACGAGTGTGTTGGCCGCCACGGTCGGCACGGGGATCAGGAACCGGCACACGGCGGCGCGTCGGCTGTTCCCGCCGTTCCTGCTCTCTTCCCTTTCGGACAGCCGTGCGAGCAAAAGCCCGCCCGCCGCGCCGAGCAGCGTAGCCAGCGACCCGAAGACCATGTCCCACACGTTGGCGGTGGTCAGGAGGTTGGAGAGGAGGCAGCCTATCCACAGGCCCGGCACGGCAGCCGGGGTGAGGGTGACCAGCACGCACAGTGCCTCGGACAGGCGCAGCTGGATGAGGCCGGACGACAGTCCGAGGAGGCTGCAGATATAGGTCAGGGCGGTATACAGTGCCGCGATCAGTGCGCCGGCGGTGACGTAGCGCAGGGTCTCACGATTCTTTTTGACAGAGGAACGCATGGGGGTCTCCTTAGTTTTGTTTTAGGTGAGGATGGTTACGAACTCACCGGAATATACGTTACTGTTTATTATAGCATAGAATGGCAGAAAATTCAAGCCGTTTCGGGAAATATAGGAGGATGCTGTGGCTTTTGTTGCTTTGGTTGCCGCATCGCCGGAGATTCGATCAAACCTTTTTCCCCACCCCCCTGGCCCCCCGCCCCACGGGCGGGGGGAACCGCGTTATTTGGATGCAAGGGGCCTGCGGCCCCTTGCATCCCTGCCGCCGGAAGCCGGGCGTTTCGGCATCGCCGGAAGTTTTGCTGAATCTTTTTTCCCCACCCCCCTGACCCCCCGCCC
>JAKSPU010000171.1 GCA_024404505.1 Clostridia bacterium | reverse complement strand
CCGCAGCGCCCCCTCTCCTCGGTAAAAGATTTTTGATTCTCCCCCTCCCGCGCACGGGAGGGGGTTGGGGGGTAGGTCCCCAAGCGCCGGAGGCGCGAGGTGTTCCCCGCATCCCGCAGGATGAGGGTGCAGGGAGAAGAGCCGCCCACGGGCGGCAGGGCATCGCCGCTCCCTTCTCCCTGCTAACAAATAAAACATTCCCCCCGCCCGCCGGGCGGGGGGTCGGGGGGGTGGGGAAAAGGTCAGTCAGAACTTCCGGCGATGCGGAAACGCCCGACTTCCGGCGGCATAGTGCCGCTCTTCCTCTGCCCCCGGCTCCGCAGGCACGGTATCTCCGGGATGAGGAGACCGAGGAGAGGGGGCGCCGCAGCGCCCCCTCTCCTCGGTAAAAGATTTTTGATTCTCCCCCTCCCGCGCACAGGAGGGGGGCAGGGGGTGGGCTCCCCAAGCGCGGAGCGGGGGTAAAAGGTGAGGATTGAAGTTTTTGAGGGAAAAATCCCCGAAAACGACGAAAACCTGTTTATCGGCGATGGTACTTGGCTTGAGCCTGATAGTACTGGTCAAAGTCATCAATTTCGACGGCACAGACGTAGGTCTTGGCGTAGGTCGGCGTGCCGTACTCATTGAGTCCGATATACTTGAAGAACGTGTAAAAGGGGACAGACAACACATCCGGGCCGACCGTACCGTTCATGTAGGTGAAGCCGACGGCGTCGTAATGGTCAAAGCTGACCTTCTTCTGCGCGGCCATGCAGAGCGGGCAGGAATGTCCGCCGAAGACGTGCCCGACCCGCAGCTCCCGCTCGGCCTCCTCAAGCGTCAGGCAGCGGCATTTTCCCTCGACCTTGTACAGTTCTTCCTCCGGAAGCTGCGTTTGGAGCACGAAGATGTTGGTAAGATAGGCGAGCCCGTCCGAGCCGTCCCACGGGTATCCCGTGCCTCGACCGCGGCCAACGTAAAACATAAACGCAAGACACTGCCGGGATTCAAGGCCCGCGGGCGCCGGATCGTCCGGGTCGTAGAAGTACAGCGTGATATCGCAGTTATTATCATACGAAACCCTGCGGACGACGCGCGGCTGGACGAAGTTCGTCCCGAGGGCCGCGTTCAGGTCGTCACGAATACCGGCCACCATGTAGACCAGCTCGTTTTCCCCAACGGTCCGTCCGACCGAAAGGTACTCACCGTCGAACCGCAAACGCCCGTAGTCGGCGGCAGAGATATACAGGCTTTTCGCCGTGTCGCTCGCGTGGAAACGCAGCCGGTACTGCTCGTTTTCCATGTCTTGCGTTGCGTATTCCGGGCCGGAAGAGAATTGAGTTACATTTACCTCATATGCCTGTTCCTCCATTCCGAAACAAGTCAGCACGGGGGACCATATCCCGTCCAGCCACGCTTTGAATTTCTTCTCCCCGCTCCCCTCCTCCGGCTCGCAGAGGCGGTAGACCGGCAGCCATTCGGTGTCGGGCAGCGATGAAAGGTTCAGCTTATTGACGTTATCGGCGTACACCTTGACGTATTGATTCGTACCGCCGTCCTCCATTTCGTACATCTGAAACATCGAGCCGATCTGAGAGGCTGTCAGCGTCATGGTGGGCAGCGCGTCCGGATCGACCGGTAAGGGCGGGAGCGTGCCGGGCTCCGTGTAGCGAGCGCCGGGATCGACAGGGGTCTGTCCGCCGGTCGGTTTGTAGAGGACCGCGGCAAGCGCGGTCACCAGGAGTGCCGCGGTCAGCGCCGCCGCGGCGATGACGGCCAAGGCGCGTGGGTTGACTTTACGGGGCTTGTCCCCTGCTTCCATCCGCTCGGCGGCGCGCCCGATAAGATCGTCCGGCGCCTGACCGACGGCATCAAACAAATTTGCGGCTTTCACAGCAGCTTCTCCTTTTCCAGATAGGTCCGCAGCTTTTCTCTGGTGCGGGACAGCACCGTGCGGACGTAGTTCTCCCGCAGACCGACGCGGGCGGCGATGTCGGCAGCTTTGTACAGGAAGTAGTAGCGGGCAAGGAAAATGTCGCAGTCGCGCACGGGCAGGCCGCGCAAAAAGCGTCCGACCGCCTCCGCCAGCTCCTTTTCACGGTACTCGGCCTCGATATCCGTGCCGTCGGACACACATTCCGCCAGCTCGTCCAGCGCCGCGGGCACTTCTCCGCCGCCGCGCTTGCGCCGGGTGTTGTCCCGGAAGCGGGACACCGCCAGATTGCGGGTGATGCGTCCGAGGTAGGCCCGCAGGCAGGCGGGCAGGTCGGGCGGGATGCGGTTCCATGCGGCAAGGTAGGTATCGTTGACGCACTCCTCGGCGTCCTGCAGGTCCGCGAGGATATTGCGCGCGACCGTCGTGCAGTACGCGCCGTACTTGTCCATCGTTTCCGCGATCGCCCGCTCGTCCCGCGCCTGATACAGGGCTATGATCTGACCGTCCTCCATGTACTCAGCTCCTTTCCGTAACGAAATAAAGGATCCTTCATCCATACAGTCGCCGGATCCGGGGAAAACGCATCAGGAAAATGAAAAACTTTTCCTTTTATTATATTATACATGACTTGCGGCAAAAAAGCAACAGGCGGCGGCTTTTTCTTTTTTGCGCTTTGTTGTTCCGGAGGCTCCCTGCTTTCGGCGCATACAGTTCCCTTTTCTTTCAACGTCTTCAACCTTCACCCCCGCCCGCCGGGCGGGGGGTCAGGGGGGTGGGGGTGAAACGTTTTGAGGAGTATGAAAACTATCAGCCAACGCCTGCCCGCAGGCTCTTGACTTTTCCCCCGGAAAGTGGTACACTTGTGGCATCACCGACGAATATCGAGGAGACACGTTATGTCATATCCGTTTCCCGGCGAGGCGGTCCCGCTCCTTTTGGACTGGTACCGCATGAATGCCCGCGATCTGCCGCAGCGGGAGAATACTGACCCGTACCTGACGGGCGAGTGGCGCACCCTGTGGCTGACGCGCAACAAGTTCAGCTACCTCTACGAAACGTCCGACATGATGGAGCGCATCGCCCGGCAGGCCGCCGACAAGAAAAAGGAGCTTTGCTGATATGATCACATCGGAAATCAGGCCGCACACAGGGGTGCCGACGCTGTTCGTCAACGGTCAGCCGATCCCCGGCGCGGCCTACATGACCTACTACACCGACAGGAACCGCTATGCCGATTTCGCGGAAGCGGGCTACCGGCTGTTCTCGGTGCCCGTCTGCTTCGCCGCGCGGACGATCAACGAATCGTCGCAGTTCCCGCCGTTCAAGCCCGGGATCTTCGAGGGAAACGAGCCTGATTACACGAGCTTCGACCGCGATATGCGCGACCTGCTCGACGCCTGCCCGGACGCGCTGGTATTCCCGCGCGTGAACGTTTCGCTGCCGATCCGCTGGGAGCTTGACCATCCCGACGAATGCTGTGACACGGCTGTCGGCCCGCACAAATGCTTCTGCTTCTCGTCAGAGGCGTGGGCAGAGGAGACCGAGCGCCTCCTGACCGCGTTCATAGAGTACACGCAGCGCAGCCCGTTCGCCGGGCATATCATCGGCTACCAGATCGCCTGCGGCAACACGGAGGAATGGTTTTCCTTCGACTTCAAGGGTTCCGTCGGCAAGCGGGCGCGCGAGGCGTTCGCCGCGTCCGGCGGCACTCTGACCGCGGACGGGCAGCCGTCCGACCCTGCCGCGTTCAACCGTTTCCTGTCCGAGGTCGCTGCCGGGCGCATCTGCCGTCTGGCCGGGCTGGTCAAGTGGCTGACCGGTCGGCGGCTGGTCGTCGGCACCTTCTACGGCTACACATTCGAGTGCGTCGGACCGGAGTCCTGCCACCACGCCATGATGACGGTGCTGGAATCGCCCGACGTGGACTTCATCTGCTCCCCCGTGAGCTACGGCTGGGGGCGCCCGGCGGGGATCGACCACGCCAACATGACCGCCGTCGACAGCATCAAGCTGCACGGCAAACTGTACTTTGCGGAGAACGACACCCGCACGCACCTGTCGCGTCCGCCCTGTGAGCTGCCGTATTTTCAGAATCCGATCTGGACGGGTCCCGTGCCGGAGGTCACGGCAGAGCTGATCAAGATGCATTTTGCCCGTGCGCTGGTACACGGACACGCGTTCTGGTGGTTTGATATGTGGGGCGGCTGGTATGCCTGCCCGGAATACATGGCCCTGATGGCGGACGTTCGCCGCATCGCCGGAGAGTCGATGGGGAGTTCCCGTGCGAGCGCGGCCCGTGTAGCGGTATTTGCCGACGAGCAGGTGTCAGACACGGCTCCGGCGGACGTCTTTTCCGTGATGTACGCCTTCCGCCGCACGCTCGGTCTGTGCGGCATCCCCTACGACGTTTATCTTGCGCCGGACTACGCATCTGTGCGGGACAAGTACGATGTCATCGTGCTGCTCGCGCCGGACGTGACGCCCGCGCTTGTGGCCATTCTGGCCGATCACCCGGACGCTCTTATCATCGACGGCGGCAACGCCGGTATGACGCCGTCCGAGTTGCGCCGGGCGTTGGTCGAGCGCGGCGCGGTGTCGTACGTGGACACTGACGCCGTCGTCTACGAAAGCGACAGCTGGCTGTTCCTGCACACCGCCGGGGACGAGCTGCCCGCCCTCCACGTCCCCTTCGGCCTTGCCGAGGTATTCGGTCGCCCGCTGGCCGCCGGTCGGGGAAAAAGCTATCTGTTCCGGAAAGAAACATAAGGTGCGCGCAGGGCTCTGCCCTGCACCCGCTTAAGGGCTTCTTGAAAGAAGCCCTTAAGAATCCCAAGAACTTTCAAAAAATAGTATTGAACAAGGTTTGGTTTACGCCGAACGAGATTGGTGGGTGCCGTCATGGGCGCCAGCTTTTTGGGTACCATCGCGCATCCCGCGGGATGAGGGTGCAGGGAGAAGGGAGCGGCGCAGCCGCTCCCTTCTCCCTGCTATC
>JAKSPU010000170.1 GCA_024404505.1 Clostridia bacterium | reverse complement strand
GCGCAGCCAGAGCAGCACGGCAAAGAGCGGATCCGAAGCCAAAATGCCGACCGAAATCGCCACGGCAGCCCCCGCGCCCGCAGCCCCCAAGCCCGCCGTTCCGAGCGGCAAAAAGTCCCGCGGCGCCGCGGCCGTCGTCAGCCCCGAGGACTCCATCGTCCATGACGCCGATATCCTGCGCCACGAGGGCAGCACGCTGCGCGTCCGTAAGCAGGGCGGCAACGGCCTGACCTACGTTCCCAAGGCCAAGCTGCGCGTCATACCGCTCGGCGGTCTGAACGAGGTCGGCAAGAATATGACCGTGCTGGAGTACGGCGACGACATCATCATCATCGACTGCGGCATCGGCTTCCCCGACGAGGAGGAAATGCCCGGCATCGACCTTGTCATCCCCGACGTCACCTATCTGGAGACCAACCGGGACCGCATCCGCGGCATCCTGCTGACGCACGGTCACGAGGACCACATCGGCGCCATCCCGTACATCCTCCAGAAGATCAACCCGCCCATCTACGGCACCCGTCTGACGCTCGGCATCATCGAGAACAAGCTGCAGGAGCATACCCTGCCGTGGCAGGCCGACCTGCGCTGCGTCAGCGCAGGTGACGTCGTGCGGCTCGGCAGCTCCTTCACGGCCGAGTTCATCCACGTCAACCACTCTATTGCGGACGCCTGTGCGCTCGCGATCAACACGCCGCTCGGCATGGTCGTCCACACCGGCGACTTCAAGCTGGACCTGACGCCCATCGACGGTGAGATGACCAATCTGACCCGTCTCGGCGAGCTGGGCCGCGACGGCGTGCTGCTCCTGATGTGCGAATCCACCAACGCGGAGCGTCCCGGCTACACGCCCTCCGAAAAGAAGGTCGGCAAGGCGATGGAACTGATCTTCACGATGAACCCCGACAAGCGGCTCGTCATCGCCACCTTCTCCTCCAACGTCCACCGCGTGCAGCAGATCATCGACATCAGCGCCAGCCACGGCCGCAAGGTCGCGGTGACGGGCCGGTCCATGACCAACATCGTGGCCGCCGCCGTCGAGCTGGGCTACATGAAGGTGCCGGAGGGCGTCCTCATTGACATCGCGGATATCAAGCGGTACAAGCCCGAGCAGCTGACCCTCATCACGACCGGCAGCCAGGGTGAGCCCATGTCCGCGCTCTACCGCATGGCGTTCGGCGACCACAGCCAGGTGACGCTCGGTCCCTCCGATCTCGTGGTGCTGTCCGCGAGTGCCATTCCCGGCAACGAGAAGCTGGTCGGGCGCATCGTCAACGAACTGGCCAAGATGGGCGTCAAGGTCATCAACGACGCGGCTGCCGACGTGCACGTCTCCGGCCACGCCTGCCAGGAGGAGCTCAAGCTGATGCAGGGCCTCGTGCGTCCGCGCTTCCTGATGCCCATCCACGGAGAGTACAAGCACATGGCCGCCAACCGTGAGCTGGGTCTTGCGATGGGTATCCCGTCCGATCATATCTTCATTTCCGAGATCGGCAAGGTGCTGGAGTTCGACGAGGTCGGCGCCAAGTGGGCCGGGACCGTGCCCGCCGGCATCGTGCTGGTGGACGGCTACGGCGTTGGCGACGTGGGCAACATCGTCCTGCGGGACCGCAAGCATCTGGCGCAGGACGGTCTCATCGTGGTAGTCGCCACGGTAGATTCCAACTCCGGACTGCTGGTGTCCGGGCCCGACATCGTGTCCCGCGGATTCGTGTACGTGCGCGAATCCGAGGAGCTGATGGAGGAGGTCCGGCGTCTCGCTGCCGACACCATCACCTCGTGCATGGAAAAGAACGGCTGCGATTGGTACGAGATCAAGAACCGCATCAAGGACGACATCACCAAGTTCCTGTACACGCGGACCAAGCGCAAGCCGATGATCCTTCCCATCGTGATGGACGTCTGACCGGCTCCCCGCCCCGCGGCACGGGACCGCATTCCCCTTTTTCGATATAAAATAGCAGAAAATTTCATTCCGATTCACGGGTAATTCATAATTTCATCATGAAATGATTGTATAATATCCGTATTATGCGAGGGTAGGGGCATTTATGCCTTGCCGCGTCCGTGCCTTCGTAAAAAATACCGAATCCCGTGCCGGATCGTCCCGGCAGGCTCCGGATAAAATAAGAAAGGACCTCTGACTCATGAATCAGACAAATTCCAAGGACCAGAACAATACCATTGCGACGGTCACCAAAATCCTGCTGATCGCTCTGCTCGTCATCGCCGTCGTGGTGGTGATCGTTTCCGCTCTCAAGTCTCTCGGCGTGTTCGGCCGACTCAACACCGCCGTCAGCAGCGACAACTACTCCATTTCCGAGAACAGCCTGTGCCTCTACAAGTATCAGACCGCGCAGCAGGAGTATTACACCATGTGGCTGTACGACGCGTACGGCATGACGCAGTACGGTCTGCAGCAGACCTACGGCGACGTCAACACCTTCATCAACGCGATGATCTACAACACCACCGTGTCCAACCCGCACACCTTCGACGAGGACGCCTACTCTCAGGCTGAGTCCATCCTGACCTACTGTGAAGCCGCCAGAGAAGCCGGCATCAAGCTGGAGGACGAGGACAAGGCAAGCGTTGACGAGTACATCGACAATCTGAAGGCTATGGCTGACGCCAACGGCGTCAAGATGAAGCAGTACCTGACCTCCTGGGTCGGCAGCGGTGTGTCCGTGAAGGACTGCCGCAAGGCCCTCGAGCTGAACGTGCTGGCCTCCAAGTACGCCGAGATCCTCAACAAGGATATGACCGCCGCCGTCACCGACGAGGAGGTCGAGAAGTACCGCAGCGAGAACATGGGCACCTTCTACTCCACCAAGTTCACCTCTTACTCGCTGCCCAACGAGACGCTGATCGACAAGGCCAAGGCCTGCACCTCCGTCGATGAGATCAAGGCCATGATCGTCGACTACTACATGGATCAGAAGTTCGACAGCAACTACAAGTCCCTCATCACCGACAAGAACGTCGAGACCACCGCCACCGCCGAGGAGACCAAGGCCGACGTGCTGGCCACCGTCAAGTACTGGGCCAAGATGACCGAGGAGGCCGGCAAGTTCGACAAGACCTCCGAGGACGACGCTTACGTGGCAGCCGGTTACAGCATTGCCACCGCCATCTACACCGAGATCCAGAGCCAGTTCGGCCGGATCAACGGGAACGGTTCCTCCTCCTACGCCGATCCCAACGGTGAGAACGCGACCGAGCTGCAGAAGTGGCTGTTCGCCGACGGCCGCAAGGCAGGCGACTCCAACGTGATCTCCATCACCACGCAGACCACCAACACCGACGGCACCGCCGGCTCGACCACCTCCAA
This sequence comes from Clostridia bacterium, assembly GCA_024404505.1. Taxonomy (GTDB): domain Bacteria; phylum Bacillota; class Clostridia; order Oscillospirales; family CAG-272; genus CAMEON01. The sequence continues at coordinate 1,585 of JAKSPU010000170.1, read as the reverse complement.
CACGTGGTATCTGGTCGGTGAGGACGTCATGTCCCTTGATACCGACAAGACCCGCTCCGCTTACTACGCCGTTCTGGCCGGCGATGCCGAGGGTACCGAGAACGCCAAGACCGCCGATCAGAAGTACAGCGAGTTCGAGTCCGGCGAGCACACCGGCGAGAACTTTGAGAAGATCTTCGCCGCTACGCTCAACGAGTCCCTGTCCGAGTCCTCCCTGCCCGACGAGCTGGCCGAGTGGCTGTTCAGCGCAGACCGCAAGGAGAACGACTATGCCCGTTTGACCGCCAAGAACACCGGCTCCGACGGTAAGGAGACCGAGACCGAGTATGTGATGTACTACGTCACCGAGAACGAGGAAAACTGGAAGGTCAGCGCCAAGTCCAACATCGTCAGCGACCGCATCGATACGTGGTTTGAGGAAACAAAGGCCAAGTATCATGTGATCTCCGACTACGAGCCCGAGACCGCAGCTGCCACCACAGCCGCCTGACCGAAAACACAGCGGGCTTCCGCACAGCCGTGCGGAGGCCCGCTTCTCGCATATTCGTCCGGAGCATAACCTTTTGTCTCTCCCGCGCATACCATGCAAGGGAGGATAGCATCATATATATGTGAAAGGATGGAACCTGCCAGAATGGTACTGAATGCCAAGCACACCACGGTCGCCTACCGCTGTCCGAAATGCGGGGCGGGCGTCATGAGCGCCGTGGGTCTGTTCAATCTGTCCGCCGACATGGTCAAGCTCAAATGCACCTGCGGCGGAAGCGAGTTGAAGATCGTATACAACCGGGACGACACCGTCCGGCTGACCGTTCCCTGTCTGCTCTGCGCCAAGCCGCATCAGTTCACGCTGAAGTCCAGCGTGTTCTTCTCGGACGATCTGTTCGTACTGCCCTGTCCGCTGTCCGACGTGAACATCTGCTTCACGGGTGAGATCAACCGCGTCAAGGCCGAGCTTGCGCGGACCGAGCTGGAGCTTCTGGATATGCTGGAGCAGCAGGGTATTTCCGATTTCTCTGCCCTCCACGGCGACGAGCAGGACCTCGGGGACCCGCAGGTGAGGGAGATCGTGCTGTACGTCATCCGGGATCTGGACGACGAGGGCAAGATCTTCTGCAAATGCCATCCCGCCGGCTCCCCGGGGCCGGATCCGGACACGGACGGAGAACGGCACTACGACGCCGAGATCACGCCGGAAGGCATCCGCGTGACCTGCCGCGGGTGCGGCGCCTCCAAGGTGATCCCCACCGATTCCATGACGGCAGCGCATGAATTCCTGAACGTGGATTCATTGGAGCTGGAGTAAAGAAGAACGTGCGGGGTTCTGCCCCGCGCCCCGGGGACACGCCGGGGCTCTGCCCCGGACCCCGCTCAAGGACTTCTTGAAAGAAGTCCTTGAGAATCCCAAGAACTTTATGGGCAATGAATAAACGGAAGTTCGGTTTACGCCGAACGAGACAGGTGGGTGCCGTCATGGGCGCCCGCCTTTTTAGGTACCATCGCGCATCGCGCGGTGGTACCATAACGCCTACGCGGGCCCCGCTCGGGATCGGGCAGATGGCATCTGCCCGATCCGTGCAGACCC
>JAKSPU010000017.1 GCA_024404505.1 Clostridia bacterium | reverse complement strand
AAGGGCCGCCTGCGGGCGGCCCTTCTCCCTGTACCCTCATCCTGCGGGATGCGGGGGACGCGGCACGTCTCTCCCCGCGCCCGCAGGCGCGGAATCCCCGGGATGAGGAGGCCGAGGAGAGGGGGCGCCGCAGCGCCCCCTCTCCTCGGTAAAAAGGTTTTGAATCTCCCCCTCCCGCGCACGGGAGGGGGCTGGGGGGTAGGTCCCCCGAGCGCGGACGCGCGAGGCGCGATGGTACCTAAAAAGGTGGGCGCCCATGACGGCACCCACCTGTCTCGTTCAGCGTAAACCGAACTTCCGTTTATTCATTGTCCATAAAGTTCTTGGGATCCTTAAAGCATCACCGCACAATGCACGGCTGACGCCTTGACGGCACATCTGCTTGCATAAATTCCGTCATATTTTACAAAATTCCTTCGTGCGGGAGTCACCGCACGAAGGAATTTTGTTTCATCTGACGAAATTTCTGACGGCGCATCTGTACCGTCATCATTGTGCGGTAATGCCTTAAGCCCTTCTTTCAAGAAGGGCTTAAGCGGGGCGTGGGGCGGAGCCCCACACGTTCTTATTCACCATCCGGCCGCATACAGGTCATGCCCGGCGGTCAGGATGCACCCGGCTGCGTAGGCGATCATGTCGCCCCACGCGAAGGACGTCCCCATCAGCACACGGATCAGCTTGTTTTGAATGCCAAGCAAGTCACAGAGGGGGATCAGCTGCGACAACTCGACCAGCACGGCGAACGCCATCACAGCGCCGGACAGCCACGGGAGCCCCTTCGGGCAAACCACCCGGACGAGCGTCCAGAGGAGAATGACCACAAGAGTGTCGCCGAAGTAGCTCCGTACCCAACCGCTCACGCAAAGGCCGATATACACCTCGGCGCCGAACAGCAAAACGGACAGGATAAGGTACGGAAGACGCTGCCTGAAGGTTGCCTTCATACACGTCATACGGGCACTTCCCTGCTCAGTCCTCGCGCTTCCGGCGGACGAGCGCCGCGGCGGTCAGCACGAGAGGAAGCGCGGCGAGCGTCAGAAGCGACTTGCAGCCGCTGCCGTCCGCGGTCGTTCCGGAACCGTCCGGCTCCGTTGCGGCGGGATCGTCTGCGGGAACGGTCTCCGGCTCCGTCACGACCTCCGGCAGCTTGCCGAGGTACAGCGTGGAGACGAGACGCGTGTCGGGCGTGTATTCGACCTCGGTCAACACGGGATTGAAGGGCGTGACCACGTGGTTGCCCTCGACCAGCAGCTCGGTGTAGCGGATGTAGATGTTGTCAAACTCCATGGTCTGGTCTCTCGTGGTGACGGCGATCTGCGAGCCGGCGGAGTTGAGGCGGGTATTCTCGACCTTCAGGACCTCCTTACCGTCCGCGTCAAACACAGTTGCAAGACCGTAGTACTCCTGCCCCGTGCCGTCGGATTCGTAGGTCACACCCGGCTGCTCCAGCTTCACGGTGCAGATCAGCGTGTCGTTGCACAGGATGGACACGGTGGTCCCGTCGTCCAGCACGTGCAGGTTGAACCAGCCGTCGCCGCCGACCTCGTACGAGGCGGGATAAGCAAAGGTGTGAGAGGCGGACGCGACCGTCAGACCGTCTGACGCGTACCGCTTGACGCGCAGGATCAGGCTGTCCTCCGTCGGGTAGATACCGATGCCGGACCCGGCCGTGGACGAGCCGCCGAATTTGCGGCCGCCGTTCTCTGCGTACCAGTCCCACTCAAAGTAGTTGAATACCTGATACACGTTGAAATTGCGCGGGTTTACAGGGGAGAGACTGCCGGGCATCTCGCCGCGGACATACACGGCGCTGTTGCCCACGTCTATCATGTGCAGGTCAACGGACATCTCATAGCTGCCCTTGACGTCGTTCCACGTCCGCAGGTCGGAGTAGCCCGTCATCTTCATGTACTTGTTCTCCTTGCCGCTCTGCTTGACGATCTGCACCTTGCTCGAGGAGTTGCCGCCTACGTGCTGGAAGTAGTCCGCCAGCGCGCTGTCGGTGACGTAGATGCCGGCAGACTCATGCTCGGCGTCGAACAGGTAGTCCACGTCGCGGGAGCCGAGTTTGGTCTCGTAGGACAGGTCGGTCGGTACGGCGGGGATCTGCGCCGTCTGCGTCGTGTATGCGTCGGTGGCCAGCGTGACGGGTGCCTCGGCGGTCGTGGTGCAGGATTCGCAGAGATACACGAACGCAAACCGGCTGTCGGGCGCGGTGTCACCGTGATCCATGAAATCCATGGGATCGGGCTTTTCCGCCGTGGTATCGACGGAATTGTCCGCCCACTTGAAGTTCATCGCCGTTACGGTGCCGGAAAGGCCCAGCAGCTCCTTGGGGAGACGGACGGTCATGGTGTTCCCCTGCACGGCGTAGTACGCGCCGCCGACCGTCTCGGTATGGAAGTCCGCGTCGGTGATCTTCTCCACGGTGACCGCGAAGGAGTCGCGCGCGCGGTTCAAAACGTAGTCGAAGCCGTTCCAGCCGGTTGCCGGATCGTTGTCGGTATCAAGGAACAGGTTCATCCAGTTCGGGCCGTCGTCGATGATGACGTCGTCGGCGCAGGTCACGAGGAAGTACAGATTATTGTCGTCCTGCGAGACCTTGGCCGTGTCGAGATCGTTGCGCCCGCTGTTGTTGATGTAGCGGTAATCGGCGTCGTAGGAGATCGTGTTGCGATGCTCGACGTCGTACAGCGAATCCATGTAGGTCATGGAAATGTTGTCCCAGCCGGATAGGTCGTAGATGCTGACGGTGGTCTGGTTGTCAGCCGCCGGCGTCGCGGAGATGCCCTTGTACTGCCGGATGACGTCGACCATCTGGTAGTAGTAGTTGTCGCCGAAGCCGTAGCCGTTGCGGTTGCGCATCGGCTCGGCGTCGCGGGAGAACTCGGCGTTGAAGTTATCGACGTACTGGAAATCGGCCTGACCGTTGCAGAAGGAGGTCGGCGCGTCGAGGCGGGTGCCGCCCGCGATCCACTCGTTCCAGCCCGTGATGAGCAGGCAGAAGGGCTGATCGGCCTTGATCTCCTTCTCCATCAGCATCTGCACGGCCTTGAACTCGTTGGCGAAGCACAGGCCCTGCCCGGACCGCTCGATGGAGGAGTACTCATAGTCGCCGAGCTTGTTGTCTGCCTGCCGGTTGTTGACGAAGGAGCGTCCCTTGCTTTGGGTGGCGTGGTGGCCGAGCGCAACGGACAGCGATTCGTACGTGCCGTCGGCGCTGCGTCCCCAGCCGCCGTTCTGCAGTTTTGCACGCGAACCCGTCACGATGTATTCCTGCATCCACGACCAGTAGTTGTTCTTGTCGCACCAGGCCCAGTTGCCGCGGACGGTGAACTTGTTCTGGATGGTCTGCTTCATGCCGAGGGAGACGCCGGACAGGTTGCCGAACACGAGCGGCTTGCCATCCCACAGGTAAAACAGCTCCTCGTATTTCGACCAGTTCTCGTCGGAGTACACGGTCGTGAACAGCTTTTTCATGTTGGACTCGAAGGTCGCACCGCTGTCGCCGTTGAAGAAGCAGATCTGCGGGGTGTCGATGCCCTCGTGCCGCATCTCCAACCATGTGTTGAACAGCGCCATGTGGCCCTCGATGAAGACCTCGGCGTTGGAAACGTCAAGGAAGATGAAGTCCACGCCGGCTGCCTCCAGTTGGTAGGCGTGCTTGCGGTAGACCCACGTATCGGTGTTGCGGTAGTAGCCGAAGAACGGCTCGCCCCAGTAGGACTCACCGACCGTCTGCGCGTAATGCGATTTCACGCCCTCGATGCCGCCCTCGGAGTACAGCAGCGTGTTGTCGGTCACGTGCTGCCCCGCGCCGACCCAGCAGAGAAAGTAGAACACGCCGACGTCGCGCTTTTCCTTCGGATCGCCGACCGAGGCGTTGCCGGACACGGTGCGTCCTATGGCGTCCGTGGCGGTCCACGTCGAGTAGTCGATCTTACGGAGAGACCCGGCGGCGGGCTGCTCTTTGCGCGTCTCGCTGACGCTGGTGTAGATCACGTTGTCGATCCAGCCGTCCAGCTCCTCAAGATGGATGGAGAAGTATCCGGTCGGCTCGACAGTGTTGTTTTCCGTTTTGGCAAGCTCGGTGCCGTCCGCGCCGCAGACCGCGAGGCCGCCGCCGCGGGTATAGCTGATCACGCAGACGGTCTCCCCGCCGACGGTCAGCGTCAGGTTCGAGAGGCCCTCGTACACCCGGATCGTCTGTCCGGCGGACAAATCGGCAGCGAGCGTGAGGTCAACGGACAGACCGCTGTCCGGCTCGCGGACCGTGAGCGTACCGGGGGTGAAATCAAACCAGATGCCGCGCTTGTCGGGCGTGGAGCAGGTGCGGGTGTTGCGGACACCCATCGACACCTTGCCGGCCCTCAGGCACAGATCGAAGGAGGCGTATCCTTCCTCAAGCCCGTACTCATCGCCCAAGCAAAGAGCGGAGCCGAAGGTGAATGTATGACCGGGGCGGTTGGTCACGCGGCCGTCCTCGAGGACGGGCGTTCCGTTATAGGCCACGGTACGGTCGGTGGCGTAGTAGCTGATGCTGTCTACGGAGAAGTCAAAGATATGAGTGGTCAGCGTGCTGTCAAGGTAATCGCAGCTGCCCTCGTGATGAGTGATCGGCGTGCCGGACCATGAAAGGCCCTCGCCGCCGTCCGCAGCCGGGACAGTACAAAGAGAAACCATACCGAGGAGCATGGTCAGCGTGAGAAGTATGGAGGTCAGACGTGTGGTGGGTTTCATAACAGTTCCTTTCAGCCGGACAGCACAGCCGGCATGGTCAGCACGGATAACGGGATTCATGACATCATGACATGACGAAATGCGGGGTACTGTGTCGTTCCACAATACCCCGCTTCCGGCGCTTTTACGTCGCTGCCGTATAGAAAACGGGCAAGGACTCAGCGAGCGTTCTTTCTCGCCTCGAAGCAAGCGCTGCAGTACACGGGACGGTCAGCGCTGGGCTGGAAGGTGAGCTTGGCGATGGCGCCGCAGTCAGCGCAGACAGCCTCAAAGTACTGACGCTCGGGCTTGCCGGCATTCTTCTTGGCGTCACGGCACGCCTTGCAGGTCTTGGGCTTGTTCTTGAAGCCCTTTTCAGCGTAGAAGCGCTGCTCGCCTGCGGTGAACACGAACTCATTGCCGCATTCCTTGCAGACCAGGGTCTCGTCCGCATAGACGGGCTCTTCTACATTCGCGTTCATAACTTCATCTTCGTACATGGTTCCTTACCTCGCTTTTGAAAAGAGATTAAATTATTTGTCCCTCGGCGGACTCGGACCGCCATGCGGGGATGCTCCCCGGGTTTTGCTTAAACTATCGGGACGAAAACGGGGAATCCTCCCCGAAAGGGCTCATTCTTTGGGCTCCGACAGGCATTTCCGGAGCTTCTGCCGGATGCGGTAGATCGCGTTGTGAACGGATTTCTCCGGCTTCCCTACCGAAGCCGCGATCTCGGACGCGTTGGATCCGGCCATATAGGCCCACCAGATGCGGTTCTCAAGCTCGGACAGCTCGGTGCGTATGGTGCGGACCAACTGCTCGTAGCGATCCCTGTCCGCCGCGCGGCGCGCGGGATTGTCGCCCGAGGCAAGACCCGCCACGGCGGGATCGTCCAGCGGGATCACGCTCACGCGGTGAGCGGCGTTGATGCGGCGCAGCTCGGAGACCAGCGCGTTGTGGATGCACACCTGCGCGTACAGACCGAAGGTGACGTCGTTCTGCGCGGTGTCGTAGGAGTACACGGCGTCCAGCAGCTTGCGGTCGGCTTCCTCGTGCAGATCCGCGATCTCCTGCGCGGTCAGGCTGCCGGTATCGAGGCGGCCCAGCAGAGAGAGGAGAAGCGGATTATACCGGGTGCGGATGCCGGTTACGGCTTCCTCGCTGCCGGCCTGTGCCTGGCAGATCAGCGCGCGGACCTCGTCCGCCGCCGGTTCCGGTTTTGCGGTGGTTATGCTCATGGTGATACTCTTCCTCCTTGGGACAGCAGACAGTCCAGGGAGTCGATCGGTCCGGAAAAGACCGACCTTCCCTATTATAACATGAAATTATCCTTTGTCAAGAGGCACTTTTTCCATTTTGCCGCCGGGAACGCACGGACGCGCTCCGTTCGGCTGACAATTTTCGGCATTTTATACATTTTTGCAAAGTCGGCCATAGCGAATATAAACGAATGCAAATTCTTGTTTTGTGGACAACTGACAATTCGTATCGGCTGTTTTTGTGTATTCAACAGAATTTTGCCAACTTTTTGCAAATACGGCATCCGGCGTGTTTTGCCGCGTCGGATGCCGTATTTCCATTGAAAGCAAAGCGTTTTCCGGCACTTTGCGTGCTGTCCGCTTCCGATGCGTCAGGCAATGGTCATGGTGTACAGCCAGCCGTTCCGTGCGCCGCAGATATTGATGAGGACGACGCCCGCGATGAACGCGGCCATCACGGCAAGCACGACGAAATCCCGTGCGTGCAGCTTCAGTACGCGCAGACGGGTGCGTCCCTCGCCGCCGTGGTAGCAGCGGCATTCCATCGCGGTCGCCAGCTCGTCGGCCCGGCGGAACGCCGAGGCGAACAGCGGCACGATGACGGGGATCAACGCCTTCACGCGGTCGGAAAGCGAGCCGGTGGTGAAGTCGGCGCCGCGCGCCTTCTGGGCGGACATGATCTTGTCCGTCTCGTCAACGATGGTGGGGATGAAGCGCAGCGCGATCGTCATCATCATGGCGAAGGTATGCACCGGGACGTGCAGCAGCGACAGCGGGTACAGCAGGCGCTCGATGGCATCGGTCAGCGCGATGGGAGAGGTGGTGTAGGTCAGGAAAATGCTCGTGCCGATGATCATGGCGACGATGCGGACCAGGATGAACAGCGCGTGATAGAGTCCCTTCGTGTACACCTTGATGATCCACCACGAGAACAGCGGCTCGGCACCCGGATCCGTGATCCAGAAAATGTTGATGACCGCGGTGAAGGCCATGATGAAGATCAGCGCCTTCATGCTGCCCAGCACGATCCGGAGAGGGATGCGGCTGATCAGCACAAGAATGATCGCGGACACGAGCAGCAGCATGAACGAGAAGAAATTCTTGCAGAGGAACGAGGCGACGATGTAAGCGACCGCGCAGATCACCTTGACGCGCGGATCCATACGGTGGATGACGGAATCGGCCGGATAGTACTGACCGAGCGAGATGCTTTTCATGCGCGTCCGCCTCCCTTCTCCGGCCCGCCGTCAGGCGAGTCACAGTAAAGGGGCAGACCGAAGGCCTCGCACAGCGCGTCCTCCATGGCGTCCACCGTATACAGGCCGGGATCGATCTTCATGCCGCCCTCGCGCAGCAGGATGGTCAGCTTGGTGACGAGCGGGATATCGAGTCCGACGCCCTCCAGCTCGTCGGCGCGGATGAACACGGAATCGCGCCCGCCGGCCATCAGCACCTTCGAGTGCGCCATGACCACGACGTCGTCGCAGTACTGTGCCATATCCTCCATGCTGTGGCTGACGATGATGACCGTGCAGCCCGTCCTGCGTCCGTAGTCGCGGATGCCGGAAAAGATGGAGTGGCGGCCCTGCGGGTCAAGCCCGGCAGCCGGCTCGTCCAGCACCAGCACCTGCGGACGCATGGCCATGATGCCGGCGATCGCCACACGGCGCTTCTGACCGCCGGAGAGATCGAACGGGGAGCGGTCCATGAGGTCGGGCGTAAGGCCGACGAACGCGGCGGCCTCGTTCACGCGCTCCTCGATCTCCTCGGGGGAGAGCTTCATGTTCTTCGGACCGAAGCCGATGTCGGCGCGGACGGTCTCCTCGAACAGCTGGTACTCGGGGTACTGCATGACAAGACCGACCCGGAAGCGGATCTTGCCGATCTCCTTCGGCTCCTTCCAGATGTCCTCGCCGTCCAGCTCCACGGTGCCGGATTCAGCCCGGTTGAGGCCGTTGAACAGCTGCACCAGCGTGGACTTGCCGCAGCCGGTGTGTCCGATCAGGCCGGTGATGCGCCCGCGGCGGATATTGAGGTTGATGTCGTCCAGCGCCTTGACCTCGAACGGGGTCCCGGCGGAGTAGCGGTAATTGACGTGCGTCAGGCGGAGCATGGGGATCTCGCCCTCCGGCACGGGATTCATGTAGGTGACGGGCGTCGTATCCGCGACCGTTTCCGTCACGTTTTTCCTGCGTTTCTTCATATCAGTCGCACGCCCCCTCCTTCCGCTGACGTTCCCGCCATGCCTTCAGGATCGCCTCGGCGCAGCTCTCCACGCTCGTGAGGGAGCCCTCGAGCTTCACGCCTCTCGTCTTGAGGTACTTGGCGGCGGCGGTGCACTGCGGCAGGTCAAGACCGGCCGCACGCATGGTCTCCGCGTGGTCGAACACGTAGTCGGGCGTGCCGTCGAGGATGATCTTCCCGTCGGACAGCACGACGACGCGATCGGCGCGTGCCGCCTCATCCATGTAGTGGGTGATGGACAGCACCGTGATGCCCTCCTCGCGGTTGAGCTTTTCCATGGTGGCGACGACCTCCTTACGGCCCATCGGGTCGAGCATGGCGGTCGATTCGTCGAAGATCATGCAGCGCGGCTTCATGGCGATGATGCCCGCGATGGCCACGCGCTGCTTCTGTCCGCCGGAAAGCCTGTGCGGCTCATGCTGCGCGTACTCCGTCATGCCGACGGTCTCCAGCGCGTCGTCCACACGCTGCCGCAGCTCCTTCTGCGGGATGCCGAGATTCTCGGGGCCGAACGCCACGTCCTCCTCGACGATGGTGGCGACGAGCTGGTTGTCCGGATTCTGGAACACCATGCCTACGCTGCGGCGCAGATCGAGGATCTCCTCCTCGGTGATATCATCGGACATGACGTCCCTGCCGTTCACGAGGATCTGCCCCTCGGCGTAGGTATAGTCGTCGATGACAAGGTTGATCAGCTTGGCCAGCGTGGACTTGCCGGAGCCGTTATGGCCGAGGATGGCCACGTATTCGCCCTCGCGGACGGTCATATTCACATGGGACAGCACCGGACGCGGGTCGCTGCTCTCCGGCGGGTAGGCGTAGGACACGTCCTTCACGTCGATCAGCACAGGTCTCTCAAGCGTGCTTGCGTCGTCCATACGGATCACCTCACTTTTCTTTCGGTATCAGTCATTTTCCCATCTGGCGGCCGCGCCGCAGGGCAAGGGAGAGCCCGTCTGACGGACGGGAAGACCCAGCTCTCCGGCTTCGGTGTGTCCGCCGTGAGACGCCTTGATCTTCAGATCCACGATGTAATTCATGGTCATGGGAGAAAGCCCCGTCGTGTAGGAGTTCAGGAGGAAGAACAGCGCGTCGTCGGACAGCAGCCCTGCGGTCAGCCCCACCAGCTCGTCGACGTTCTCCTCCAGCTTCCAGACCTCGCCGCCGGGACCGCGTCCGTAGGAGGGCGGGTCCATGATGATGCCGTCGTAGCGGTTGCCGCGGCGCAGCTCGCGCTCGACGAATTTCTTGCAGTCGTCAACAATGTACCGGATGGGAGCGTCCTGCAGGCCGCACAGCTGAGCGTTTTCCTTCGCCTGTGCGACGATGCCCTTGGCGGCGTCCACGTGTACGACGGAAGCGCCGGCCTTGGCGGCTGCCATGGTCGCGCCGCCGGTGTAGGCGAACAGGTTGAGGACGCGGACGGTGCGGTCGGGGTTATCGGCTTTGGCTCTGCGGATCAGCGCGGAGAACCAATCCCAATTCGCGGCCTGCTCGGGGAACAGGCCGGTATGCTTGAAGCCCATCGGACGCAGGACGAAGCGCAGACCGTCGCCGTAGCCGATCGTCCATTGCTGCGGCAGGTCGTTCTTGACCCACGCGCCTCCGCCCGTGCTCGAGCGGCGGTAGATGCCATCCGCCTTCTTCCACAGCGGAGATCTGGCACATCCCTTCCAGATGATCTGGGGATCCGGACGGATGAGGATATACTGCCCCCAGCGCTCAAGGCGTTCTCCGTCCGACGTGTCGATCAGCTCATAGTCCTTCCACGCGTCTGCACACCACATATCGTTTCCTCTTTTTCGCTTTTTTCTCGTTACTTGTTGTAGTATCCCGCCAGCCGCGAGCAGCCGCTGTGGGCATGGCAGATGGCGATGGCCAGCGCGTCCGCCGTGTCGTCAGGCTTCGGCGGAGCGGGCAGATTCAGGATCCGCGTCACGAGCGCGATGACCTGCTGCTTTTCGGCAAGCCCGTAGCCGACGACGGCCTGCTTGACCTGCATCGGCGTGTACTCGGCCATGGTCAGCCCGGCCTCTTCACCGGCCATCAGGACGATGCCGCGTGCTTCCGCGACACGGATGCCCGTCGTGATGTTCTTGGTGAAGAACAGCTCCTCGATGGCCATCTGCTCCGGCTTATATTTTGCGATGATCGCCTTCAGCTCCCGGTAGATCGCCAGCAGGCGTGCGGGCGTCTCCATACCGGCAGGCGTCTGGATCGAGCCGTAGGCAAGCGTGCGGAAGCGGGTGTTCGTATAGTCGATGACGCCCCAGCCGACGATAGCCAGCCCGGGGTCGATGCCGAGAATGATCATGCGCGTTCCCTTCCCTTTCCTCTGCGGCTCATGGACGCAGTAATCCATGTTAATATCTTATTATAACACAAAAAGCCCGTCAAGTCAAATACCTGACGGGCAAATTTTTACGTTTTGTTCCGCTTTTTCCTATGCAGAGTGCCAAACGGGCCCCGATCCGGCTTTACCGGATCGGCTGCGGGACGACCTGGACGGTGAGGATATCGGTCGTTCCGGCTTCCCCCGTGCCGCCCGCGGTGATGACCACGCGGTCACCCGTCCTGACGTAGCCGAAGCGCTTGGCGCAGTCGATGGCGTGTGTGATCAGCACGTTCGTCTCACTCTGCCAGCGGGCGTGGATGGGATAGACGCCCCAGCAGAGGGCAAGCTGATTGAAGGTCTTGTCCTCGGGCGTGCCGGCGACGATAGGCTCTGCCGGACGGAACTTGGACAGATGCTGTGCGGTGTAGCCGGACCGGGTCACGGTCAGGATGGCCGCGGCGTTGAGGTCGCGGGCCGTGGTGCAGGCGGCGTCACAGATGGCGTCCGTGGTGTCCTCAAAGTCGCAGTCGTGGACCATGGGGATCTTATAGGAGCCGATCTCGAAGGCGTCCTGCTCGGCCTGCTCCGCGATGCGGCTCATGACCTCCACAACGTGCGCGGGATGTACGCCGACGGCGGTCTCGCCGGACAGCATGACGGCCGAGGTGCCGTCGAACACGGCGTTGGCAACGTCGGTGATCTCGGCTCTCGTCGGGTTGATGTTGTTGGTCATGGACTCCAGCATCTGGGTCGCGGTGATGACGATCTTGCCGGACTGGTAGCAGCGGCGGATGAACCGCTTCTGGATGCCGGGCAGGCGCTCGTAGTCCACCTCGACGCCCATGTCGCCTCTTGCGACCATGATGCCGTTGGCTTCCCTGAGGATCGCCTCGAAGTTCTGGATGCCTTCTATGTTCTCGATCTTGGCGATGATGCGGATATTGTGACCGCCGTAGTAATCGAGGTAGTTCCGCATGGCGACGATGTCCTCGGCAGTGCGGACGAAGGAGGCGGCGACGTAGTCGACGTCCATTTCCACGCCGAAGCGGAGGTCCTCCATGTCACGCTCGGACAGGAAGGGCAGATCCAGATAGACGTGCGGGATGTTGACGCCTTTGCGGTTGGAGAGCTTGCCGCCGACCTCCACCGTGCAGAGGATGTCCGTATCGGTCAGGGATTTGACGCGCAGGGCGAGCAGTCCGTCGTCGATGAGGATGCGGTCGCCGACCTTGAGCTGGGCAGGAAGATCGGCGTAGGAGACGCTGACGCGCATCTCATCGCCCTCGACCGTCAGGGTGGTGAGGGTGAAGTCCTGTCCCGCTTTCAGCATGATCTTGCCGTCCTTGAAGGTACCGATGCGGACCTCGGGGCCCTTGGTATCCAGCATGACGGCGGCCGGGACGCCGAGGCGGTCCCGCACGCGGCGGAACATTTCGATGGTTTCACGGTGGTACTCATGGTCCCCGTGAGAGAAATTCATACGGGCGACGTTCATGCCCGCCTTGAGCATTTCGGTCAGTGTTTTCTCGTCCCGCGACGCGGGTCCGAGGGTACAGACGATCTTGGTTTTACGCATGGTTCTGCCTCCTGCGGTATGTTTTTCCATATTATAGCACAGTATGCCTCAAATGTACAGAGCAAATTCAAAAACTTTTTCATGAAACAGCGGAAAATCCCGCTCTCCCGATGAGCGGGAGCAAAAAGCGAAAAAAATCCGGGAGCTTTCGCTCCCGGACCCTTGGATTTACTTGTAACTCTCCGCGTCGATGGCCGTGATGTCGGGGATCGTCTCCTCCAGCACGTCCAGCACGATGCGGACGGTATCCAGCGACGTGAACATCGTGATGCCGTTCTGCACGGCGCAGCGGCGGATCGCCACGCCGTCCTCAAAGTGGACGCCGGACAGGATCGCGCGCGTGTTGATGATATACGTCACATACCCGGCACGGATGGAATCGAGGATCTCCGTGCTGCCCTCGGACAGCTTTCCGCGGATGCGCGTGCGGATGCCGTGCTTCTTGAGGAAGGTCGCGGTGCCGATCGTCGCCTCGATGTTGAAGCCCATCTCGTAGAAGCGGCGCACCAGCGGCAGCGCCTCCTCCTTGTCCTCGTCAGCCAGCGTCACGATCACCGTGCCGTAGTCCTTCATGCGGACGTTGGCGGCCTGCAGCGCCTTGTACAGCGCGCGGTTCAGCTTGTGGTCGTAGCCGATGGCCTCGCCGGTGGACTTCATCTCGGGGGACAGGTAGGCGTCCATGCCGTTCAGCTTCTCAAAGGAGAACGCCGGCGCCTTGACGTACCACCACTTGCGCTCCGGCAGCACCATGTCGGTGATGCCCTGCGCACTCAGCGTCCTGCCGAGCATACACTTGGTGGCGATGCGGACGAGATTGATGTCTGTCGACTTGGACAGGAACGGGACGGACCGGGACGCACGGGGATTGACCTCGATGACGTACACGTGGTCTTCCTTGTCCACGATGAACTGGATATTGAACAGGCCCACGATGCCGATGCCGAGACCGAGGCGGGTCGTGTAATCCACGATGGTGTCCTTGACAGCCTGCGAGATGCTGAAGGGCGGGTAGACCGACGTGGAGTCGCCGGAGTGGACGCCGGTGCGCTCGACCAGCTCCATGATGCCGGGAACGAACACCTGTTCGCCGTCGCAGATCGCGTCGACCTCGACCTCCTTGCCGACGATATACTTATCGATCAGCACGGGCTTGTCCTCGTCGACCTCCACGGCGGTGCGGAGGTACTTGCGGAGCATGGTCTCGTTGGCCACGATCTCCATGGCGCGTCCGCCCAGCACGAAGCTGGGACGCACGAGCAGCGGGTACCCGAGCTTCTCGGCCACGGTGACGCCGGCCTCGATGTTGGTCACGGCCTCACCGGCGGGGTTCGGGATCTGCAGCGACTTGATCACCGCGTCGAAGGCGTCGCGGTTCTCCGCGCACTCGATGGCCTCACAGTCGGTGCCGATGATCTTAACGCCGCGGGCGGCGAGAGGCGCGGCGAGGTTGACGGCGGTCTGGCCGCCGAGCGTGGCGATCACGCCCTCGGGCTTCTCAAGATTCACGACGTTCATGACGTCCTCGGCGGTCAGCGGCTCGAAGTACAGCTTATCGGCCGTCGTGTAGTCCGTGGACACGGTCTCGGGGTTGTTGTTGATGACGATGGCCTCGTAGCCCATTTCCTGAATGGCATGGACGGCGTGGACGGTCGAGAAGTCGAACTCGACGCCTTGACCGATGCGGATGGGGCCGGAGCCGAGCACGATGACCTTCTTGCGGTCGGAGACGCGGGACTCGTTCTCCGAAGCATAGGTGGAATAGAGGTAAGCGGTATGGCTCTCGAACTCGCCGGCGCAGGTGTCGATCATCTTGTAGACGGGGTAGATGCCCTCGCGGACGCGGATAGCGTAGACCTCGTCCTCGGAGCAATTCCACAGCTCGGCGACGTAGGAATCCGAGAAGCCCATCTCCTTGGCGGCGCGCAGCAGCTCAAGCGAGCCGACGTTCTGCTCCAGCTCCTTCTCCATGTCCACGATCTTCTGGATCTTGTGGATGAAGAACAGGTCGATCTGTGTGATGTTGGCGATCAGCGCGGGGTCGACGCCCAGCCACAGCAGCTGGGAAATGGCGTAGATGCGGTCATCCGTGCCTTCCTTGACGTAGTCGAGCAGCTGGTCCACGCTCATGTGCTCCGAGTCGAACTTGGGCATATGGATGTGGTTCTTGCCCGCCTCGAGCGAGCGGATGGCCTTGAGCAGACTTTCCTCAAAGGTGCGTCCGATGCTCATGGTCTCGCCCGTCGCCTTCATCTGGGTGGACAGCTTGTTCAGCGCGGCCGGGAACTTATCGAACGGGAAGCGGGGCATTTTGGTGACGATATAGTCGAGCGACGGCTCGATGCAGGCGGGGACGTTGGCCAGCATGATTTCATGCAGGTTCATGCCCACGGCGATCTTGGCGGTCACGCGGGCGATGGGGTAGCCGGAGGCCTTGGACGCGAGCGCGGACGAGCGCGACACGCGGGGGTTGACCTCGATGACGTAGTAGCGGAAGGAGTGGGGGTCGAGCGCGTACTGGATGTTGCAGCCGCCCTTGACGTTCAGCGCGCGGATGATCTTGAGAGCGCTGTCACGCAGCATACCGACCTCCTTATCGGTCAGCGTCTGGCAGGGGGCGACGACGATGGAGTCGCCGGTATGGATGCCGACGGGGTCGAGGTTTTCCATATCGCAGACCGTGATGGCGGTATCGTTGGCGTCGCGGATGACCTCGAATTCGATCTCCTTATAGCCCTTGATGCTCTTCTCGACCAGCACCTGATGCACGGGGGACATCATCAGCGCGTTCTTCATCATGGTCTTCATCTCGTCGGGATCGTAGGCAAATCCGCCGCCGGTGCCGCCGAGCGTGAACGCGGGACGCAGAATGACGGGATAGCCGATTTTCTCGGCTGCCTCAAGGCCCTCTTCGACGGAGTAGGTGATCTGCGAGGGGATGACGGGCTCGTTGATGCGCTCGCACAGCTCCTTGAACAGCTCTCTGTCCTCGGCGCACTCGATGGACTGCGCGTCGGTGCCGAGCAGCTCGATCTCGCACTCCTTCAACACGCCCTTCTTGGACAGCTGCATGGCGAGATTCAGGCCGGTCTGTCCGCCGATGCCGGGGACGATGGCGTCCGGGCGCTCCATGCGGCAGATGCGGGCAAGATACTCGAGGGTCAGCGGCTCCATGTAGACCTTGTCGGCCATGGAAGTATCGGTCATGATGGTGGCGGGATTGGAGTTGGCGAGGATGACCTCGTAGCCCTCCTCCTTGAGCGCGATGCACGCCTGCGTGCCGGCGTAGTCGAATTCGGCGGCCTGACCGATGACGATGGGGCCGGAGCCGATGACAAGGATCTTGTGGATATCCGTTCTCTTAGGCATGATTTCTGACCTCCTTCATCATCTGCACGAATCGGTCGAACAAGTAGCTGCTGTCCTGCGAGCCGGGTGCGCCCTCGGGGCAGAACTGGACGGAGAAGACGTTGTCCTTCCGGCACTGCAGGCCCTCGACGGAGCGGTCGAGAAGATTGCGGTGGGTGACCTCAAGGCCGGTGCCCGCGAGGCTCTTCTCGTCCACGGCATAACCGTGATTCTGGGCAACGATCTCGACCTTGCCGTTTTCGCCGAGCATGACGGGATGGTTGCTGCCGCGATGGGCGTTCTTGAGGCGGTAGGTCGAAGCGCCGTAGGCGCGGGCGATCAGCTCGTGTCCGAGGCTGATGCCGAACATGGGGTAACGGCCCTTCAGCTCGCGGATGGTAGCGATGACGCCGGGCAGCTCATCGGGAGTCCCGGGGCCGCCCGCGATGACGATGCCGTCGGGCTTCATGAACGCGATCTCCTCGGCGGTCATGGAGTAAGGCACGACGGTGACGTTGCAGCCGGCCTTATTGAGGCTGCGGACGACGTTAAGTTTCATGCCGCAGTCCACGGCGACGACGGAGAACTGGGGATTCGACGTGCGGGCGTACCAGCGCTTCCTGCAGCTGACGCGTGCCACGGCGTCGTGGGGAACGGGCGTCCGGCGGATGGTGGCGACGGCCTCCTCGATCGGGGTATCGATCGAGGTGATGAGGACGCGGCGCGGGCTGCCGTTCCGGATCACGCGGGTCAGCATACGCGTGTCGAGGCCGGAAATGCCGGGGATCCCGTTCTCCTCCATCAGCTCGGACAGGGTCTTGGTATATCGGAAGTTGGAGGGGACGTCGTTGTAGTCGCAAACGATCAGGGCCCCCAGCGAGGGATTCTTGGATTCGTAGTCGTCATCGGTGACGCCGTAATTGCCGATCAGGGGGTAGGTCATGACCACCGCCTTGTCGGTGCAGGCGGGATCGGAGAGCATCTCCTGATATCCCACCATGGACGTATTGAACACGATCTCGCAGACGCGGTCGCAATCACTGCCGAAGCCGCAGCCCGAAAACGCGGTGCCGTCCTCAAAAACGATCTTACGGTCTTTCGCTTTCATTTTCGCTCACTCTCTTTCTTTTCCAAATAGTTTTCTGATGTCTGTTCCGGTCGGTATGGGGACGGGTGTGTCCTTCACACCGTGCCGCCCGTCACGCCGGGTGCTGTCTGGGTATACTCATCTGCAGTTTCCCCCTCATATACTATTTTGGCCGGACCCGTCATGAAGGCGGTATGATCCGGCGAGATGCGAATGGTCAGTTCCCCTCCGTCCAGAGCCACGGTCACGTCCCCGTCGGGCGGACAGTATCCGCAGGCTTCGGCAGCCGCCGCGGCGGCACAGGCTCCCGTACCGCACGCCATGGTGATGCCGCTTCCCCGCTCCCAAACGCGCATACGCAGGCGCGCGGGCGAGAGGACCTGAACGAATTCCACGTTGACACCGTCGGGGAACGCCGGATGATGCTCCAGCGCGCGGCCGACCGCGGTCAGCGTGTCTTGCTGTATCGGTGTATCGGGATCGCAGAAAAGGACGGCGTGCGGGTTTCCGACGCTGACCGGATACACGGTCACGCTCCGACCCGCGGCCTCAAGCACGAGAGGCGCGGAGACGGCGGTCTTTCCCATATCCACGCGGGCGGAGGTCACGCGGCCTTCCGTGACGCAGAGGGAAAGATGACGGATGCCGGACAGCGTTTCGATCGTGAGGTCGGTTTTGTCGGTCAGACCCTTGTCAAAGACATACTTGCCCACGCACCGGATGCCGTTGCCGCACATCAGGGCCTCGCTGCCGTCCGCGTTGAAGATACGCATCCGGAAGTCAGCCTGATCCGACGGCAGGATCCAGATCATGCCGTCCGAGCCGGCGCCGAAGTGACGGTCGGAGAGGCGGCGTGACAGGGCTGCGGGGTCGCAGGGATCGCGGTCGGCGTACACGTAGAGGTAGTCGTTGCCGAGGCCCTCCATCTTGGTGAACTTCATGCCGTGCCGCCTCCCTCCGCCGGCCGGGGATATGCCCGCGCCGGGTCCGAACTGATGGTCCTTTTACACCAATTTGATATTATACCACAAATCGCTTGCGATTGCAACAGTATTATTGCATAAAATTCGGAAAAATCGCAGGGACCTTTTTATCATACAGAAAAACGGTATATTTTCTGTATATTTGCATCACGGAGCTGCCGGGAAGCTCCGTGTAACTAATTTTGAAAGAATTTTGCGAAAGGACTATACAAAATGAGGATTTTATGTTATAATATAATAGTATGAGTATAGTCACGCCGGGCGGCTCCGTCCGCCCGCATACAGAAAGGACGATGCGTATCATGGCATACGACCAGAAGGATCAGAAAAACAAGAACAGAGGCAACTCCGGTCACGGGACCGGTGTGAAGAAATACCCCGCCGACAGGAATTCCGGCGGCCGCTCCGCCGAGAAGAAGCCCTACGGGGACAGAAAGCCGGGCGGGTACAAGCCGTCCGGTGAGAAGTCCTTTGACAAGAAGCCGGCAGCCGGTCGTCCGGGCGCCGGACGTCCCTACGACAAGTCCCGCAAGCCGGGCTGGGACAAGGACTATGACCGCGTTCCTCCCCGCGAGGACAAGCCGGTCCGCGCCGCCGCGCCCGCGGTCGGCGAGGACGACGACGATGATGACGACGAAGCCCCCGATGATCAGGCGAACGGTCTTGTGATCGGGCGCAACGCGGTGCGCGAGCTGCTGAAATCCGGGCGGACGGTGGACAAGCTGCTGACCCAGCGCGGCGAGCGGCAGGGCTCCATCGTGATGCTGGTGGCCGAGGCTGTGGACGCGGGGATCCCCGTAGTCGAGGTGGACAAGGCAAAGCTTGACGAGCTTGCCGGCTTCGTTCCGCATCAGGGCGTGATCGCCATGGTGGCGCAGAAGGAGTACGTTTCGGTCGAGGACATTCTCGCGATCGCCGAGGAGCGGGGCGAGCAGCCCCTGATCGCGATCGCGGACGGCATCACCGACCCCTACAATCTGGGTGCGCTGATCCGCTGCGCCGAGGGCGTCGGAGCGCACGGTCTGATCATTCCCCGCCGCCGTGCGGTCGGGCTGACAGCACTCGTTGCGAAGTCGTCCGCGGGTGCGATGGAGCATCTGGCCGTGGCCAAGGTCGCCAACATCGCACAGACCATCAAGGAACTGAAGGAAAAGGGCATCTGGTGCTTTGCCGCCGAGGCCGGCGGTGCCGCCCATTACGACACCGATCTGACCGGTCCCTGCGCGCTCGTCTTCGGCTCCGAGGGCAACGGCGTCTCCCGCATCGTCAAGGAGACCTGCGACGCCGTCATCTCTATCCCCATGTACGGTAAAGTCAATTCCTTCAACGTCTCCACCGCCGCCGCCGTCATCCTCTGCGAGGCCGCCCGGCAGCACAGGAAGAAGTAAGGAGCGGGGGACGGAGACGCGGCGGGGAAAACTTTCTGAAGAAAGTTTTCCCCGGGCCCCTTTCAAAGACTTTCACGTTTTTTCTGCGTACAACGCAGTTTCACAAATCCGCATCAGGAGGTGTATACCGTGTCCGAAACAGAAAAGGATCAACGCACTCAATCGGGAGAGACCGATTGGGGCCGGAAGCTCCGCGAATTCATGGAGCGGCAGGCCCAGGCCGACAAAAAGCCGGAGCAGCCGAAGCCCAAAACCGCCGAGCCGCGCGATAAGAGTCAGGACGAGCTTGACGCCCTGCTGATCGAACAGTTGAATCGTCAGGCCGCGTCCCGCGCGGCTGCTGTCTCCGTGCCGGACAGCAGGCCTGCACCGCAGCCTCCGGAGCCGGAGGACGATGACGCGGACCTCGATGACGGCTTTGACGATCTTGTTGAAGACGACGAAGACGAGGAGATCTCCGGCGATCTGCCGGAAGAGGACGACGATATCGACGCCGTATCCGAGGGATCCGCTCCCGCAGACGCGGAGACAGCGGCAGCGTCCGTCAGTGATCCCGTCAGTCTGCCCGTACCTCCGATCGCGGTCCCGGACAACACGGGAGCCTCTGACCGTGAGATCGACATCGAGGAAGCCGTAGCCGAGCTTGAGCGCCTCCGGGGATCGGAGGTCCTGCGCCCCGCGGTAACTTCCACAGTAAAAGCCGAAGAACCGGATACTACGGACGAGCCGGACGAAGAAGAGGACGCGGACGACAGCCCCGCAGCCTCCGTTCCGGGCCCGCGGCATCCGGCGCGCGACGACGTGCTGAACGGCATATCCGTCGCCGAGATGCTCAACTCCGGTGAATTCCTTGAGAATCTGGACCCGGAGACCCGGGCCGGGATCAAAGCGATCTGGGAACGCGGGACGGACTTGCCGGCTGACGAAGACATCCCGGCTATCCTCCCCGACCTGTCCGACGACGGGGACGACGAAGCGATCCGCCTGCCCGGCACGGACGGCTCCGTGACCCCGGGCAGCGACCCGCAGCCCCCCGTGCAGGAGCAGGCTCCCGCGAAAAAGGGGACCGAAGCGTCTGCCCGCAGGGAAACGGCCGGGACCGATCCCACCTTTGAGGACGTTCCCATCAAGCCCATCCGCCGCTCCGGGACGACAAGCTCATTCAAGAGCCGGCCGCAGGCAGCGGATCCCATGCAGATCAGCCTGAACAGCACCTTCCGTCTGATGGACGAGGGGCTGTTCCCCGAGGAGGAGCGCCGCACGGATACACCCGCCGCACCGGACGAGCCTGCTCCTGCCTCCAAGAACCGCCCCAAGGTGACCGAAAGCGGGACCGCCTCCGAGACGGAGGACACCGCGCTGTTCGTGAATCTCGGCTACGAGAATGAGCTGCGGCGCACCGCGGCCGGGTCCGACCGCGCCGACCGGCTGCAGAATCAGATCGCGGTCGATCAGCCTGTCGGCACGCGCAACACGCTGCCTGCCGCGTACCGCGGCAAGGAGTACGCCGGAAGGTCCATGACCGACGGCGTTGAAAAGACCTACAAGATCAGCCGGGCTCTCGGTCTGTGCCGGCTGGCGGCATCCCTCGCGGGCGCCGTCATCGTACTGCTGTTTGACCTGCTCCCCCTGATCAAAAACTACGGCTTCATCCGGACGCCGTGGTATCCGCTCGCCGAGCTGACGGTCACGTCTCTGTTCTGCCTGCCGTGTCTGCGCCGGATGATCCTCGGTCTGCGCGGCCTGTGGGACTTTGAGCCCGTACGGTTCTCGGTACCGGCGCTGTCTCTCGTCTTCGTATCGATTTATGAACTGATCGCGGTATTTGCCATCAAGTCCTGCGCCATGCCCCTGTTCGGCTGTGTCGTACTCGTGCTGCTGACGCTCGCCTGCATCACCGACGACGCGGCTCTCCTTGCCCAGCGGCGCAGCTTCCGGATCGTGTCCTCCGGCAAAGCGCGCTTCGTCCTGACGACCATGACGCGGTCCGGCGGCGAACGCACCGGGGACGACTACGACCGCACCCTGCGGGTCTGCCGCACGAACCGGCTGCTGGACTTCTTTGTCCGGGCCGAAAAGTACAATTCCCGTCTGACCGCGCTGAACTACCTGATCCCCGCCGCTCTCCTGATGTCCATCCTTGTATGCGGTCTCGGCATCGTTCTGGGTACGCAGACCCACGACAGCACCGCCTCGGTCCTGTTGTCGGTCGGGCTGCCCCTCTTCATCGGGACTTTCCTGTCCTGTATGCCCGGGGCGTTCATCCTGTCCCTTTCCCTGCCGCTGTACGCGGCCAACCGGGCGCTGGCCGCCCACGGCTGTGCCGTGATCGGTGAGGCCGCGCCGGAGCAGTACGTTCCGGACAAGGCGGATGCGTCTGTTCGTCTGATCATCCCTGACGGCCAGGCCATGCACGTCTCGGACGTCCGCGAGATCACGGACAAGAACGACCCCGATACAGCCCGCTGGACGCTGCTTGCCCACAAGCTGTTCTCTCTTATGGATTGCAGCCTCCGGACGGTCGGTGAGCCGGTGCGACGCGAGGACCTTGCCGCACTCAGAACGGAGCTGACCGGAGCCGGTGACGGATACGTCGCCCTGCACATGACGGACAGCCGCACCGGCGAGACCGTGGAGGTCACCGCCGGCAGCTGGGACGCGCTGCACCGTCAGGGCGTCAATATGCCGAAGATGGGATCCCCGGAGCATCTCCGGAAATCGGCGTCGGAAAGCCTTCTGTACCTCGTCTTTGACCGCCGGGTGCGTATGGTGGTCGCGTTTACGCACAAGCCGGACGCGCTGTTGACGCAGGCGGCCCGCACGCTGCGGGACGGCGGCTGTCAGGCCGCGCTGATGTCCTACGATCCTACGCTGACCCGTCCGGTGCTGGAGCAGCTCGCTGCGGGCGAGCTGGAGCTGATCCGCCCGAGGCGGTACAGCGAGCTGTACGCGCCGCGGAGCGGCAGCATGGTCGCCACGCGCAGCGGACTTGATCTCGGCCGCACGTGGCTGGCGGCTTCGATGATGCAGAAATCGTACAAGCGCAGCCGGTTCCTCGCGTGGGCGTTCTGCGCGGCAGCGTGGCTCATCGCCGTGCTGTGCTGTCTGACCGCCGCCGATATGATCGTCCTGCCGATCGCCGCGTTCGTCTGGCAGGTGCTGACAGGCGCCGCGTCCTCGGTCCTGACGTTCCTGACCATCAACAAGCGCACGGTCGGCCTGACGGACACCGAACGGAACCCCGATTGATCCCCTTCCCCGCCCACAATCTGCCATAGAACATAGAAACGGAAACTGCAACCATGAATCAGAATGAAAAACGCATGATCCTGACCTCCGTCCAGAAGCCCGGCCGTTACGCCGGGGGCGAGTACGGACAAACCATCAAGGACAAATCCGCCGTCAAGGCGCGGTTTGCCTTCTGCTTCCCCGACTCCTACGAGATCGGTATGTCCAATCTGGGCGTCCGTCTTTTGTACCACTGCCTCAACCTGCACGACGATATCTGGTGTGAGCGCGTCTACGACCCGTGGGTCGATATGCAGGACGCCATGAAGGCGCACGACCTGCCCCTGTGTGCGGTCGAAAGCGGCGACCCGCTGACCGATTTCGATTTCGTCGGTTTCACGCTGCAGTACGAGATGGGCTACACCAACGTACTGAATATGCTTGACCTTGCGCGCATCCCCCTGCGCGCCGCCGACCGTGCCGAGGACGATCCGCTCGTCATCGGCGGCGGTCCCTGCGCCTACAACCCCGAGCCGCTGTGCGATTTCTTCGATCTGTTCAACATCGGCGAGGGCGAGGAGATGCTGCCCGAGATCGTGCGGCTGTACATTTCCATGAAGGACGCCGGCACCTACTCCCGCGCCGCCTTCCTGCACGAGGCTGCCCGCACCATACCCGGCGTCTACGTCCCGTCGCTCTACGACGTGACCTACAACGACGATGGGACGATCCGCGCGTACACGCCCGTATACGACGACATTCCCGAAAAGGTCACAAAGCGCATCGTCAAGGACCTTGACCACGCACAGTTCCCCGAGCTCGTGGTCATGCCCTACATCGAGACGGTGCAGGACCGCATCACGGTCGAGGTCGCGCGCGGCTGCATCCGCGGCTGCCGCTTCTGTCAGGCCGGCATGACCTACCGTCCCGTGCGCGAAAAGACGCCGGACGTGATCAACTGTCAGGCGCGCCGTATCTTCGACAACACCGGCTATGAGGAGCTGACGCTTTCCTCGCTGTCCATCAGCGACTACACCGGGATCGGCACGCTGACCGACAAGCTGCTGGCCTGGACGGATCCCAACATGATCAACCTCTCCCTGCCGTCGCTTCGCGCCGATTCCTTCACGCGTGAGCTGATGGACAAGGTCTCCTCGATCCGCGCGTCGTCCATCACCTTCGCGCCGGAAGCCGGCTCCCAGCGTCTGCGCGACGTCATCAACAAGAATCTGTACGAGGAGGACCTCATGCGGGCGGTCAACGTCGCCTACGAGGCCGGGAAGACCTCGATCAAGCTGTACTTCATGCAGGGCCATCCCACCGAGACCGACGAGGACCTCGCCGAGATCCCGGAGCTCGCGCACCGCGTGGTCAGCGAATTCTACAAGAATCCCGACCGGCCCAAGGGACGCCAGCCCGCCGTGACCATCAGCGTGTCCCCGTTCATTCCGAAGCCCTTCACGCCGTTCCAATGGGAGGCGCAGGACTCGCTGGAGGAGATGCTCCGCAAGCAGGACTACATCCTGACCTGCGTCCGTGACCGCAAGGTCAAGTACAATCATCACGACGCGAAGACCTGCCGCATCGAGGCCGTGCTGGCCCGCGGCGACCGCCGTCTGTCCGCCGTGCTGGAGGAGGCCTGCCGCCGCGGCTTCCGCTTCGACGCGTGGAGCGAATTCTTTGACTACGACAAATGGATGGCCGTTTTCGACGCCGTCGGCATCGATCCGGGCTTCTACGCCAACCGGGCCTTCGGGCTTGACGAGGTGCTGCCGTGGGATATCATCGACTGCGGCGTGACCAAGGCGTTCCTCAAGCGGGAGCGCGACAAGGCTTACGCAGGCGCAACGACGCCCAACTGCCGTGAGCAGTGCGCCGGATGCGGCGCATCCAGACTGGGAGGTGAACGGTCATGCTGTCCGAAAAAGCAGTAAAGATATCCAAATTCGACCGGACGCCGCTTGCGGAGCCGATGACCTACCGTGTCGTGTTCCGCAAAACGGGCAACCTGCAATATTTCTCCCACCTTGACCTCCAGCGTACGTGGCAGCGCGTGCTGGTGCGCGCGTCCATTCCGATGTGGTATACGCTCGGCTTCAACCCGCACGCCAAGATCGTTTTCGGCATCCCGCTGCCCGTCGGCACCGAGGGGCTGTGTGAGATGGTCGACCTGCGCGTCGACCGTGCGATCACCCCGGAGGAGATGAAGGATCAGCTCAACGCCGAACTGACGGACGAGATGGCCGTCAGCGAGGTGTACGTCCCCGGGACCTCTTTCAACGACATCGTATGGGGCACCTACGAGATCGTCCTGTGCGACGGCGATGCCGCCGCGCCGGCAGACAGGATCAACGCGCTGTTCGCGGATACCGCTCCGATCGTCATGAGCAAGCGCACCAAGTCCGGCGACAAGGACGTGGACATCCGCACGATGATCCGGGACCTTGCCGCGTCCCCACAGGAAGACGGCACCGTGCTGATCCGCGCGACGCTGGCCGCGGGCAGCTCCGCCAATCTCTCCCCGGAATTCATCATCACCGCCATGAAGGAGCGGCTCGGCATCCTCACCGACACCGTGCATCCCGCCGACTGCTGGTACCGCATCCTGCGTACCGGCTTCCTGACGGCGGACGGAAGCGTGTTCCGCTGAAACAAAAAGGGGCTGTCTCACATATGTGAGACGGCCCCGTAAGGCTATAACTGTCCGGGATCGGTCAATAGGCGTCAACGCTGCCCTTTGCGGCGTAGCCCGTCCATGTGGTCAGGTCGATCACACCGTCGGCGTCTGCTTCAGCCGTCCCGCCCGTGATCAACGTGTACGGCTGACCGGCGGCAAGCGCCGGGCTGCTGTACACCATCGAGGCGATCAGCTTCGGCACTCTGAAGCCGCAGACGGGATTCCCGTCCGCGTCCGCGAGGCCGACGAACGTATCCGCCTTGATATTGCCGGTCCGTGCCGCCCACGCGGCTTGTCCGTTGTTGACGGGGGCCTCTGCCATACCGGAGGAGCCGACCGCCAGCAGCGTGCCGCCGCTGACCGTCATGCTGTAATTGCCGTCGCCGAAGTCGATCGGACCGTTGCCGTTGTCGGTCGGGCCGTAGACGATCATCGTGCCGCCCGTCATCACGATGCTGCCGTTGGAGTCGATGCCGTCGCCGTTCGCGTTCACCACGGTGTAGCCGCCCGCGATCGTCAACAGCGGTGCGTCGGCACTCTGCGTGCCGCCCGTCTGTCCGCCGCGTCCTCCGGGACGGAAACCGCCGGGGCCGCCCGGTCCGCCGGGCATCCCGCCGCCGGACTCGCCGTTCGAGGCATTCATGCCGTCGTCCGACGCGGTGACGCGGTTGGTGCCGCCGAGGATATTGATCTTATCCGCCTCAAGTCCCTCGTAGGATTGTGCGATCTCCGTCACGCCGCCGCTCACGGTCAGCACCTTGTCGGCGTGGATGCCGTCGTCCCCCGCCTTGATCCACACGCTGCCGTCCTGTATCAGCACTGTGTCATTCGAGTGGATGCCGTCGTCCGCGGTCGTCAGCGTCAGATGCCCGCCGGAAACGGTGATCGTTCCCGCGGCCTTCAGCCCCTTCGCGCTGATCGAGGACTTACTGCTGTTGCCCTCGCCGCCCGGTCCGCCTGGGAAACCGCCCCGGCCGCCCCACGACTGTCCGCCGGAGGTCTGATTCGTGTCCTTGACCGTGCTTCCGTCCGCGTCCGTGGTCGTGATCACGACCGTGCCGTCCGCAACGGACAGGTCCGTTGCCGCGTTCAGGCCGTCACCGGCTGCCGTGATATACAGCGCGCCGCCATTGACCGTCAGCACGCCCTTGCCGTCCTTTTCCGTCTGCGCGGTCTTGATGCCGTCGCCGCCGGACGTGACCGTCACCGTGCCGCCCGAGACCGTGACCGAGTCGTTCCCGCGGATACCCGCCCCCTTTGAGGTCACGGTCAGCGTCCCGCCGGTTATCTCAAGGTCGTCCTTCGTGTTGACGCCCTTGTCGGCGCGGCCGTTGATCTGCAGCGCGCCCTCGCCGTCCAGCTTTAAGTCGGCGCAGGCGTACACGCAGGCGTTCGGATACGTCTGTCCTTCGACCTGCTGATCATCCGGCACCACGTAGTCCGTGCCGTCCGAAAGCAGGTTGACCGAATCTTTCGCTGTATACAGAATGACCTTTTTCGGCGCGCTGACCGCATACACGGCGGGGCCGTCCGCGTTTGCTATGGAGACGCCGTTGAGGATCAACTTGACCTTCTCCGTGTCCTGCGTGTCCACGACCAGTTGACCGTTCAGTTTGCCGGTCACAAGATAGGTGCCCGCTGCCGTGAACGTGACGGTGCTGCCGTCGATCTTCACGCCGCTGCCCTCGACCGACGCATCGCTGCCGGTGAGGGTCACGGAAGCCGTGACGTCCTGTCCGTCCCAGACGCCCGCTGTCGGCTCGTACACGGTTTCCGGCTCCGGACGGGTATCCGGCGACGCCGTTTGTCCGGGATCGCCCTCCGGGTCGACGATGGGGCTGACCTGCGTATCAGCCTGTCCCCCGGTAACGGTACCGTCCGTATCGATCCCCGGGATATCCTTCCCGGAGCGATCGCCGCGGCATCCCGTCACCGTGCCCGCCGTCAGCAGGACGGAGAGCAGGAGCGCCGTGGAACGTATATTCTTCTTCATTCGTTCAATCCGTCGCTTTCATTTTGATTTTATTATAGTACAGTATAATCCGGACTTGTGAAAAGCCGCCCGCGTTTTTTATGAATGTTATGTGAAGGATCGGGGAATCCTCCCGGTCTTTATCTGAAACCCGAAAGGATCTTACCGCCATGAGTTATATTATGGTCGCCACCTGTATGTTCGGTCTTGAAAAGCAGCTCGGAGAGGAGCTTGACGCACTCGGCGTGCGCCGTCTCGACACCATGGACGGACGCGTCACCTTTGAGGGCAGCGAGGAGGACCTTGTCCGCGCCAACCTCTGTTTGCGGTGCGCGGAACGGGTGTTCATCCGCGTGGGGTACTTCCCTGCCGCGTCGTTTGCCGAGCTGTTCGACGGCACCAAGGCGCTGCCGTGGGCCGATTGGATCGGAGTCGATGACGCTTTCCCGGTCAAGGGTCACTCCATCCGCAGCAAGCTGACCTCGATCCCCGATTGCCAGAGCATCGTCAAGAAGGCCGTCGTCGAAAAGCTCAAGCTGGCCTACCGCACCGATTGGTTCCGCGAGACCGGCGTGAAGTACCAGATCGAATTCTTCATTTTCAAGGATATGGCCTCCGTCATGATCGATACCTCCGGCACCGCGCTGCACAAGCGCGGGTACCGTCCGGTCGCCGGCGCGGCCCCGCTGCGGGAAACGCTGGCCGCCGCCATTGCGCTGACCGCCCGCCCCCGCGAAGATATCCTCTTCTGGGATCCCTTCTGCGGATCGGGGACCATCGCCATCGAGGCGGCGCTGATCGCCACCAACCGTGCGCCCGGTCTCGGACGCGGCTTCGCGGCGGAGGACTTCCCGCAATTCCCGGCCGCCCTGTGGAAACGGATCCGCGAGGAGCGGCAGTCGCTCATCCTGACGGACAGTCATTTCGAGGCGTACGCCTCCGATATCGACGAGGGCATCCTCGACGTGACCTACGAGAACGCCCTTCGTGCCGGCGTGGAGCCCCATCTGAACATCTTTCAGGCGGACGCGCGCAGCATCAAGCGGCTTGACCGCAGGGGGACCGTGGTCTGCAATCCGCCCTACGGCGAGCGCATGGGCGAGCGGGACGAGATCGAGCGGCTGTATCAACAGCTCGGGCCGGTATTCCGGGCGCTGTACCCGTGGCAGGTGTACGTGCTGACGTCCTGCGACCGCTTCGACCGGCTGTACGGTCAACGGCCCGACCACGTGCGGCGGCTCTACAACGGGATGCTGCCCTGCTTCCTCTACGAGTACTTCAAGCCGCTGGACGTTCAGCCGGACAAGAGCGGATCAAACGGCGGCGGCAAGGCGCATTACGCCGGAAAAGGGACACCGGCTCCCGGGAAAAAGCCGGACCGGAACAGAACTTTATAAATCAGAAAGGGGGCTGACTGTATGCGCATCTGGTACAGGCGGCCCCTGTTCTGCGTCTGCACGGCGCTGATGCTCGGCGCCGCGGCAGGATACCTCGCCGCAGCGGCGGGACTTCCTGTCATCGCCGCCGGGCTGATCCTGACCGGCGGCTGTCTGCTCGCGGGTGTCTGCGCGCTTATCGTGCGGCGGAGATCCGCCCGCCCGCTGCGGTACGGAAGGGTCTTCGTGTGGATCATCCTGCTGTGCGCGGCGGCAGGTCTTGCCGCTCTGCGGAGTGGGCTTTACGTCAACGCGCAGGTCCGTGAGGACACTTTCGCGTCTTCGCCGGGAGCCGATCCCGCCGATGAGGGGCCCGTGTGGATCGTCTCGGGCCGCGTCACGGAGCGGCTGTCCGGAGGCGGGCAGATCACGGTCTTCGGTGTCACGCTCGACCGCGTGAACGGAGAAAAGGTCGGCTCGCCGCTGCATCCCTGCCGCGCGGTGCTGTCCTGCGGCTACCCCTCCGACGTCCAGCCCGGATATGGTATCACGGCAACGGTCACGCCGGTGCCGCTCGCGGATGCCGCCGGGCAAATGGCGCCCTCTCTGACAGGCGACGGGTACTCTGTCGGACTGACGTCCGACGAGGACACCGATTGCGTCATCACGTCCGAGTCGCCCGCCGGTCTCCGGGGACGGCTGGATTCTCTGCGCCGCCGCACGGCGGCCCGGCTCGATCTGCTCGTCGGGAAACAGGGGTACGGGCTCCCGTCCGCCCTCCTGCTCGGGGAGCGCGGCGGACTTGACCTTGTGCTTCAGCGCGATTTCAACCGTTCCGGCGTATCGCATCTGTTGGCGATCAGCGGTCTGCACATGACCATGCTGTTCGGTCTGCTGGCTGTCCTCATGACATGGCTGACCGTTCCGAAGCGTGTCCGGGCGGTCGTCCTGCTGGTTTCGTCGGTCGGATATCTGGTATTCCTCGGCTTCCCGCCGTCGGCCGCGCGTGCCGTCGTCATGCTCGGCGCGGTATGCCTGTCGCGGCTGTGGGCGGCTGACGCCGATCCGTTGACAGCGCTCGGCTGTGCCGGGGCGCTGATCCTGACCGCCGCTCCCTGCGCGGCGGTTGACGTCGGCTTCTGGATGTCCTTCTCGGCTACGCTCGGACTTCTGACGGTCACGACGGTGGTGCGCCTCCCTGCCCCAGGCGGGCGGAAGGACAAGCCTGCGGTCAGACTTCTAAAAACGCTTCGGCGCGGAGCGGTATCCGTGCTGTCCGGTATCGGCGCGGGCATCGCGGCTATATCCTTTTCTCTTTGGGTGACCGCGCCCGTGTTCGGGTCGGTCAGCCTGTGGTCGCCGCTTGCGACCCTCTTGCTGACGCCGCTGTGCGGGTGCGTGCTGGTGTTGTCGATCTTTCTCCTGCCGCTGTCCGGGACGGTGCTCGGGCAATCGGTGCTGCTGCCCGCGGTCCGTGCGCTGTGCGGGTGGATGGCGGATCTGACGGGCGCACTGTCCGACGCCTCCTTCAGCGTTCTTTCCTTGTCAGGTACGGCGGTGACGGTCATCCTGATCCTCATGACGGCGGCACTCCTCATTCTGCTCGGCGCCCGTCTCCCCGACGGCAGACGGTGGATGACCGTGCTGCCCGCGGCCGCCGGATGGACGCTGATGATCGTCGCAGTGC
Source organism: Clostridia bacterium (assembly GCA_024404505.1). Classification (GTDB taxonomy): domain Bacteria; phylum Bacillota; class Clostridia; order Oscillospirales; family CAG-272; genus CAMEON01. Next base: position 4,061 of record JAKSPU010000017.1, on the reverse strand, counting down.
TGATCACCGCTTCTATACGCCGGAACGAAGTGACCGTCACCTGCCGGCAGACGTCGACCGAATCCGAGGCGCTGATCCTGACGCATGGTCAGGGCGCTGTTATCTGCGACCTGTCCGACGGCAGCCGGACGGCGATGAACCGGGCTGTCTCGCAGGCAGAGGCGCTCGGCGCGACCGAGGTTTCCGCGGTCGTGCTGACTCATTATCACAGCCGGATGCCGGGTACCCTGTACCGCCTGTTTGCCACGGAGAAGGTGCGCCTGCTGTACCTTCCGTCGCCCGCTACGGAGGACGATTGGTACCTGATGCGGTCCGTGCTGGAGCAGGCCGACCGCGCCGGCGTTCCGGTCTGCCTGTACGATCCGGGCAAGCCGGACACGGACGCCGAGGCGCTCACCCTGTTCGGCGGAGTGGAACTGCGGCTGTACGCCGATCATCTTGAGCGTTCAGCACAGCCGGTGCTGCTCGTGTCGCTTACGACGAACCGGAACAGCCTCCTGTACGCGGGCAGCGCGGTGCGGGAAAGCAGCCTTGCGGAAATCGCAGACGACCTGTTGACGCGGACCGACACCGTCGTGTTCGGACGGCACGGACCGCTGTTCAGGCAGAGCTGCGGGCTGCCCGCAGGATGTCGGGCGGAGCTTGTCTGCTTCCTCGGGGACGAACCGGCGGCGTGGTTTGACGTGTCCTCGCTTCCGGACGAGACGCCGGACCTGATGATCGGGGATTGCCGTCGGATACTGTACATGGAGTGATACCCCAGCCGTTCCTCTGTTTCTCCCGTTTCCCCTACCCCCGCGTGGACGTTTATGAAAAAGGTGGGTGCCTGTGACGGCACCCACCTGTCTCTTTCAGCGTAAACTCAACCTTGGTCAAAAAACTTTTTTTGAAAGTTCTTGGGATCCTTAAACCCTTCTTTCAAGAAGGGTTTAAGCGGGGTGTGGGGCAGCGCCCCACACGTTCCCTTTCGCCCCACACGTTCCCTTACGCCCCACACGTTCCCTTACGCCGCCCCATCCGCCAACTGCTTCAGGCTTGCATACGCGCTCGGCTCATAGATGTCCTTTGCCAGCAGCTTCATGATATCCGCGATCTCAGCCGCGTGTGCCTGCCCGTACTCCGGCTGCCCGATCAGGACCTCGTACAACGCATGGGCGTCGGCAGAGTAGGAGGCCCGGTTGGTGTCGGTCGTCAGGACGTCCATCTTGAGGCAAAAGACGTAGTATTCGGACACGGCACGGATATAGTCTCTGCCGTTCCCGTCCTCCGCGTATCCGGCAAAGGCGTCGGCTGCCTGCTCGGCGGCGGTGAGGGCCCCGGCAGCCTCGTCGGATTGGTCGTTCTTTGCCATGAACCACATCACGGCAAATACCACAGCCGCTGCGGCAAGGACGCCGATGACCGTCATGTATACCTTTTTCCACGTCTCGTTTTTCCGTTTTTCCATGTAGTCCGTCATTTGTGACTCCCTTCCGCGGTCAGAACCGCTCGTCCGTGTAGGTGATCAGCAATCCGTTGAGGTCTTCGGTATCCCAGACCACGTCCAGCGCGGGCGCTTCGTCTGTTTCAAAGGTCCCCTCGACGAGGATCAGATCGGTCCCCGACGCGTTCTCTCCGGTCGGTACGTAGGTCACGGTGACCTGATACTGCCGCTTCCCGTTCACGATCACGTCGGTATCGGGTACGGCTGCTTCGGTCACACCCGTCCGCAGGATCAGCCAGCAGCACATCATCGTATCATCGTCCTTCGCAGCCCACGCAAGCGCGTACACGCCCACGTCGTCGCGGTCCGAGCGGCTGCATTTCTCCAGCCACGCGGTCACCTTCCCGCTGTCGGCATAGTCGGCAGGAGCAAGGCCCGTCGTGACGGTCACGCCCGCCTCGTCGCCGGTCAGACGTGTGGTCCGCGCTTCGGTATCTCCCGTGCCGTCGGGACGCAGCACGATAAGCAGGACAGCCGCCGCGATGATGACAGCGGCAATAATAATCAGCCATATCAGCTTCCGATTCTTCATATCCGTTCCTTTCACCGTCATATTTCCGGAGAGCCGTGCATACGCTTTCCCCGGAGTGTGACGGCCTTTTTTTATTATAACGGCTTTCCGCCCATTTTTCAAGTGGTTTTTATGAATTTTCGGTGCTTTCACCGGTTTTGAACGCCGTGCGCCTGTTTTTCTGTCGGCAGATCGTCCGTCCGGGCGGCGCACAATGACAAACCCCGCGCGGCCCTCGCTGTATACTGTATACTGTCAGCGAAAGGAGGCGGTGTCTATGGAGCCGACCGCGGACGTATACGCGGACCTTTTGTTTTTCATAAACGCCGGTATGGACTGTCTCTGCTTCTCCCTGACAGCGCGGCTGCTGCGCCGTCAGGTCCTGCCGTGGCGGATCGCGCTCGGCTCTGCCGCAGGCGGGCTGTACGCGGTCGCGGCGCTGCTTTTTGAGGTCGGACGCTGGACAGCCCTGTTCATTGACCTTGCCGTCTGCGTGCTTTTGTGCCTTGCCGTGTTTGCGGACCGGCAGGAAGGGATACGCGCGGTACTCCCGGCGGTAGGCGTGTATCTGCTGGTATCCCTGCTGCTCGGCGGCATCATGACCGGTCTCTGCAATCTGCTCAATCGTGCCGGTTGTGCGGAAGTGCTGGCTGTCAGCGCGGAGGACGGTCCTACCGCATGGCTGTTTGCGCTGCTGGCGCTGGCAAGCGGCGGCATCTCCCTGTGGGGCGGCTGCCTGTTCCGCCGCGCCGGTGCGCGGCAGACCTGCACGGTCACGATCGAGCTGAACGACCGGTCGGTCACCCTGCGGGGGATCGTGGATACGGGCAACCTTCTGTCCGATCCGCTCGGCGGCGGTCCCGTCATACCCGTCGACCGTTCGGCGGCAGCGCCGCTGTTGTCGTCCGAGCTGACGGAGGCGCTGAGCTCCGGCTGCACGGAGGGTCTCGACCGTGTCCCCGAGGCGAGCCGGATCCGTCTGATCCCTGCGGTCACCGCCGCCGGGCGGACGATATTGGTCGCGCTCCGTCCGGACAGGGTGTCCCTGTCCGTGACAGGCGGACGTCTGCGTACCGGGGAGCGGCTGATCGAAGCACAGGCGCTATTCGCGCCCGCCGAGATGCCCGCTGCTTCCGGGCAGGCCGAGCGTCCGCAGGCGCTCGTGCCTGCCGAGCTGTTGTGAGTTTTTGATCGTCACAAAGAAAGGAATCGTCATGAAAAACAGACAAATGGCCACCCGGCTGGAGGAATGGTTGTCCGCCCACGGGCTGAATCGTCTGCGGGTGCGCGTCAGCCGCCCGTTCGGGCTGTGGTACATAAACGGACCGGACGTACTGCCCCAGCCGCTGTCCCGGGAGGAGGAGAACGAGGTCATCCGGGTACTGGAGGAGGGCGGCGACGGGTACGAAGCCGCGCGGTCGACGCTCATTGAGCGCAATCTGCGTTTGGTCGCTTTCATTGCGCGGCGGTTTGAGAACACCGGCATCGGCATTGAGGACCTGATCTCCATCGGCACGCTCGGGTTGATCAAGGCGGTGGAGACGTTCCGGTCCGACCGCGGCATCCGGCTTGCGACCTATGCCTCGCGGTGCATCGAGAACGAGATCCTCATGTACATCCGCAAGACCGCCGGTCGGCAGGAGGTGTCCATCGACGAGCCGCTCAACACGGATTGGGACGGAAACGAGCTGCTGCTCTCCGACGTTCTGGGCAGCGACGAGATGCCGATGGACGAGGAATTGGAGCAGGACGAGGAGCGCAGCGCGCTGCACAAGGCCATCGACCGCCTCGACCCGCGCGAAAAGCTGATCATCGAGATGCGGTTCGGGCTGGGAGGAAAAAAGGAGCTGACGCAGAAGGAGGTCGCCGACCTGCTCGGCATCTCGCAGTCCTACATCTCCCGCCTCGAAAAGAAGATCCTGCTGCGACTCAGAAGGGAGCTGGAAGTGTATTAAAGAGAACGATTGCGGGGCTCTGCCCCGCACCCCGCTTAAGGGCTTCTTGAAAGAAGCCCTTAAGGCATCACCGCACAATGATGACGGTGCAGATGCGCCGTCAGAAATTTCG
>JAKSPU010000169.1 GCA_024404505.1 Clostridia bacterium | reverse complement strand
AAGTTTTTCATTTATTTTTCGGTTTTGTCCGATTCCGGTCTGGCGGAGCTGAGGGGTCAGGGACATCTCGCGCCTCCGGCGCTCGGGGGGCCCACCCCCTGCCCCCTCCCGTGCGCGGGAACAGAGGAAAAACAACACTCTGCCGCCGGAAGCCGGGCGTTTCCGCATCGCCGGAAGTTCAGACTAACCTTTTTCCCCCACCCCCCTGCCCCCCGCCCCGCGGGCGGGGGGAAATCTTTATTATGTAAGCAAGGGGAAGGGGCTGCTGCGGCAGCCCCTTCCCCTTGCATCCTCATCCCGGAGATACCGCGCCTGCGGGCGCGGTGGGAGCGCTTCCTATAAACAATATGAAGGAAAAGACATATGCACACAAGATTCCATTGATATATATAACCCGCCGACAGGGGATCGTACCCCTCGTCGGCGGGTTATCAGCCAAAAGATCACGTCGTTTTACTAAACCAAACCTGAAAGTTCTTGGGATTCCTAAGCCCTTCTTTCAAGAAGGGCTTAGGCGGGGTCCGGGGCAGAGCCCCGGCGTTCTCCCGATGCAGGGCAGAGCCCCGCACAATATCCGATCAGACCTCGGGAACGTCGATCTCGACCTCGTGACCGAGCTTTGCGGAACGGGCGATGCCGTCCAGGATAGCCTGGTTGTAGACGATCTGAGAGGAAGGAACGGGGGCCTTGCCGTTGTACTTGACAGCATCGAGGAAACTGCGGATCTTACGGTCGAACAGGGACGGGCCGTGATCGTTGATGATCGGGACCTCGATCTCGTAGTCGATGCCGCCGATGGTCTTGTAGATCTTCATGGGGCCGCCGACGGAGCCGTTCCAGCAGTCGGTGGACGGGATGCGCAGACCGCCCTTGGTACCGAGGATGATGGTGTCGCCGGGGGTATTGATGTTCATAGCCCACGCGATACGGAAGTCGAGGATGATGCCGCCCTCAAGACGGATGAAGGCTGCGGCGAAGTCGTCGACGCCGAACTTCTCGGCATACTCGGGATGACCGGGATAGGTGGTGGGATCCTTGCCGAAGTAATCGGACTTGAAGCCGGTCACAGACAGGGGCTTGGGATAACCGATGGCGTTGAGGACCATATCGAGGGAGTAGCAGCCGATGTCGGCCAGAGCGCCGAGACCGGCGGTCTTGTCCTCGATGAAGGAGGTGCCGAAGGGAGTCGGGATACCGCGGCGGCGGCCGCCGCCGGTCTGGATGTAGTAGATCTTGCCAAGCTCGCCGGAATCGACGATCTTCTTGATCATCTGCATATTGGGATCGAGTCGAGGCTGGAAGCCGATGGACAGGACCTTGCCGCTGGCCTTCTCGGCCTTCATGACCTCGATAGCCTCGTCAAGCGTGACGGTGAAGGGCTTCTCGAGCATGACGTTGACACCCTTCTGCAGCGCGTAAATGGCGGGGATAGCGTGCTGACGGTTGTAGGTGCAGATGGAGACGGCATCCAGCTTCAGGGACTCGTCGTCCAGCATCTCCTTGTGGGAGGCGTAATCGGTCTTGACACCCTCGACGCCGTTATCCTTGAAGAACTTGGCAGCCTTGCCGGGGATCAGGTCGCAGCCTGCGACGATCTCGACGTCGGGCATACGCTTGTAGGAATCGATGTGGGCGCCTGCGATCCAGCCGGTACCGATGATACCGACGCGCAGCTTGCGATTGGTGTCGATCTTGGTCTCGACCTTCTGATTCGCGTAATCGAGAGCAGCATCCATTTTCTCAGCCATGGTAAAAATCTCCTTTTACAAAATAATTTTTTGCTTTCCGGGATCATTTATCTTTAATTTGGATTAAAGATCGTTATTTCCGCACCGTGCGGGTATCAAAAAGAATTCCGGGAGAGCCCGATACCGGGCTCCTTCGGCTTGTTTTCGGGGACGTTGGCAACCGGAATGTCGTTTCTGACCCGGCTCGCCATCATCACCACCGTATCCACGTGGACCGCGTAGGGCTTCACACGCGCGGCAAGGCCGGAACGGTCAAGGACCTGATCGTTCAGCTCGCTCGTCGTGTGTTCCTGCTTCAGCCAGCCGTCCAGCTCCTCGCTGTGGCCGGTCAGCGCGATGCAGTTGTCGACCGCGTTCTTTGCCCCGTAGAAGTCCATGTGCCTGTGGTCGAAGGACCCGTTCTCCACGGACGCCTTCAGTGCCTCGTAAGCGAAGATATTGCGGAGATGCGATTCGCAGTTCTCTGCGGGAACGGTGTCTTCTGCCGTGGTGCATTCGTAAGCAAGACTGCCGCGGCTGTCTTCCGCGCGGCTGTACAGCGTGCGGACGTTTTCCTCAAATTGATCCGTCAGGCCGCCGAACCGCTCGCGCAGCTTGTTGAGCAGCATCTCGGCTTCGTTGGCGGGCGCCTCCTTGATAAGGCGGGCCTTGAACGCGTCAACAGCCTTCGCGCGGCTGTTTTCCAGCTGCTTCTGTGCCTGATCGGACAGCTGCTCGCCGCGGATGACAGAACCTGTCAGCGCCACGATGCTGCGCGCCATATTCAGGCGCTGCTTGCCCGTCGTGGTGGAGGGCTCGCCGTCCAAGGTCTTGAGCCTGACGTACTTGGACGCCTTCTCGAACAGATCATATATAGCGGTGCCGTCACTCCGACCGGCCTTATGCAGCGCGTCGCTGAACTCGGTGAATTCCTCGGAATCGGAACGGATGCGGGTGATGGTGTCCAGCTTGGCAGCCAGCACCGTCAGCTGTTCACGCACCATGTGACGGGACGAGGCGCGGACGGCGCCGTCCTGATGTGCGCACATCTCGGACCACTTTTCGGGATATTTCGCGATCAGCGCGTCGCGCTTGTCTTCGGCCAGCCGCAGCTTGGCCATGGTCTCGTATTTGTCGACCTTGAAATGATAGCTGTCCATGGCGGCTTTTTCCAGCGTGTCGCGGATCTCGCCCTTGCCGCGGATATTATGGGCGAAATTATTGCGTATGCGGAAGCGCATTTTCTCCGGGATCGCGTTGCACAGAACGGGATCGTCGGCGATCTCCTCCGCGGTCAGCGCAGGCTTTTCCTCGGAAGCGAACTTTTCACGGGCCAGCTCCTCCAGCCTGTTCGCAGCCTCCTCACGCAGCAGATCGGAGATCTCGACGCCGTCCAATATGGCGGCGCAGTCGTGCTTCAGAAGGCTGATGCCGTTCTCGTGCGAAGCGTTGATATCCGCATCCGACACGAGCTTTGCGCCCTCGGCTACGGCGTCCTCCAGCTCGCGGTCGATCTGCCGCAGGCCGAGGCCGTTTGCCAGTTCTCTGTCATCGGGATTCAGCTTCTTTTTCAGATCGGCGATCTCCGTCGTCAGATCACTGTACGCCTGTTCAAAGTCGACGGGCTCGTTGTCATTTATGTACGCGATCAGCGCACGGGTAAAGCTGTAGTCACAGTCGTCGGCCTCATCCGGCTCCGGCTCGTTCCGACGCAGACGCGCGAGACGTTCCTCATCCAGCCGCTTCAGCTCAGCCTCGGCCTCACGGGCGTAGGACATCGTACCGGTCACGCGGTCAAGCTCGTCCTTCCATCCGCCGGCTGCACTCAGGAGATCCCCCTGCAGTGCCATATGGCTGACGGACGTGACCAGCGTGCAGTAGGTGACCAGCGTGGCAAAGCCGCGGTCGGAGTAGTCCATCCCGTTCAGGCGCGTCCGGGCTTCCTTCAGGAGCTGCGGAGCGGACTCCAATATGGTCCTGTAAGCCTCGTTGATCTCCTCGCTCTTGACGGGCCTCTCGACGTCCTCCTCGCGTCTTTCCGCCTGTCTGACGGCGACGCAGAGCTTGTTCAGGCTTTGCTGGAAGGGTCTTACGTGTTCAAAATCGAACCAATTCAGTTCTCTGAACACATCGTCAAGGTCACGGGTATAGGATCTGCCGAGCCTGTTCATATAGCCGAGGAACGCGTCCTGTGAGACGTGGATCTCGGGATCGGGCCTCTGCGCCATACCGATCGCCGTGTCGACGCGGGCGATCAGCTTTTTGCAGCTCTCCGCGCGTTTGTTATCTTCCTCCGTAAACGGTACGGAGTCCGTTTCGCGGCGGCGGTCCAGCGCGGCGAGCTGTTCCCGCATCATCTCCTGCGAGTTCATCAGCTCTCTGTAATCGGTCTCGGCCTGCTCTGCGGAGATCGGCTCCCGGCCCTCCTCGAATTGGCCGCGCTGCTGGCGGCGATAATCAAGCAGCCTTACGAGCAGCGCCCGCTCATTTGCCAGGATATCGGCGACAGCCGCGAAGCGGTCGTCGGACAGAGCGGAAAGCTCGTAGCAGAGGCGGGACATTTCGTCCGCGGGAGACTCGCCGTCGTTCGCTTCCATAGCCTCCAGAAATTCGATCTTGGTATAAACATCAATAGACATAATTTCAATTTCCTTTCGATCACTCACAAATTGCGGGCCGCGGGCTGTCCGCCCGGCCTCTTCACCCGTAATACCTCCGGAAAGGATCGCAGATTACCTGTCTGTGAGAAAAAGTCAAAAATCAATGATCATTCTGCCGCGGGCACGGGGTCGATGCCCTCGACCAGATATACGCCGCAGTACTCGAACGGGATCACGGCGGAGAAATGGTCGACGGTCTCGGCACGACCGACGGTCACGATACGGCCTGTCAGCAGGTCGGTCACGCGGTAGTTGTAGTACGCCTGCGTGAAGCCCTCCTCGAACGGGATCGTGATCCTGCAGACGCCGGACTGATCCTTGTCGTTGTTGGCCGCCACGATGATCATGCGGTCGCCCATGTAGCGGGCGTAATTGTTGGTCTTGGCATTGGCGAAGCCGTCCACCGTCACCTGGCAGATGTTGGTCTCGCGGTGGTTGATCGGCCAGTAGCCGAAGATGTCCCCGTAGGTGCGGCGGATGGCGATCATCTGCTTGACGTCCTCAAAGAAGACGGCCTGCGCGGGATTGCTGTCGATCTCGCCGTAGTTCACGGGGATATCGTACAGCACGGCGTTCTTATACTGCACGCCGAACTCGTCGCCCATGTACCACA
>JAKSPU010000168.1 GCA_024404505.1 Clostridia bacterium | reverse complement strand
CGGGGGCCCCTTACCCCGCTCGGGATCGGGCAGATGGCATCTGCCCGATCCGTACAGACCCGGGGGAACGAGGGAACGGGGAACGAGGGAACGGAAAACGGGAACGCGTCCCCCGCATCCCGCAGGATGAGGGTGCAGGGAGAAGGGAGCGGCGCAGCCGCTCCCTTTTCCCTGCTATCATATTAAAATTCCCCCCCGCCCGTGGGGCGGGGGGCAGGGGGGTGGGGAAAAAAGTTCAGCAGAACATCCGGCGATGCGGAAACACCGGGCCTCCGGCGGCAGAGCGCCGCTCTTCCTCTGTTCCCCGCGCCCGCAGGATCAAAGGTGCTTACTCCTTGACGATGTTCCCGTCGGTGCAGACGATGACGGTCCCCGCCGGCATACTGTTCGTAAGGTGGTAAGCCGCATCCTTTTTCTCCCATCCCGCGATCTTGCCCGCGAAACGGACGGTCTCCAGCGCCGTATCCGATTTGAACAGGAATTCAAGGCTTTCATATTTGTCCGGCATGAAATTCAACGGGATGGAAACCTCCCGCAGCTTGGTGCAGCCCGACAGCACCTCCGGCCCCACCGCAGCCTTATCCGGGAACGCGAACGAGGTAAGGCTGCTGCAGTTGCTGAAGCAGTACCCCTCCAGCTCGCTGATCCCGACTCCCAGCTCGACGGACTCAAGTCCCGTGCAGTCGCAGAAGGCTGTCCAGCCGACGGTCTTGACCGTGCCGGGGATCACGACCCGTTTGAGATTCGTCCTGCCCCGGCAGGCATTGCTCCCGATCGCCAGCACGCTGCCGTCGTCCGGGACGATCATTTCTTCTATATTCAGGATACCGACCACCGTCTTGTCGCTCCTGCGGATGAGCATCCCGTCCTGCAGCGTCCAGACCGGGTGGCCGGAAGAGATGATGATCTCCTCCAACGCGGGGCAGCCGGTCAGATCGGACTCGTTGATCTTGGTCAGGGCGGTCGGGATATTGATGCTCTTCAGCGCGGGCAGGTCGCGGAAGCCGCCCCAGCTCGTGAGCGTGTCCGGCAGCCGGATGATCTCAAGGTTCGGGCAGTTTTCCAGCTCGTACCTCACCTCTGCGACCGTATCCGGAATGATCAGCTCCTTGATCGGCATCCAGCCGAACGCCCGCAGCGACAGACCCGTCACCGACGCGGGGATGGTTACGTTCGTGATGCCCGTGCGGGAGAACGCGTACTCGCCGATATAGGTCACGCCGTCCGGGATGGTCACGCTCGTCAGGTTGGCGCAGCCGTTGAGCAGATAGCTGCTGATCCTCGTCAGCGAGGACGGCAGGTCGATCGAGGCGATCGCACAGTTGCGGAAGGCGGAGTCCCCGATCGCGGCACATCCGTCCGGGAGACCGATCTCCGCGAGGCCGGAGCAGTTATCGAAGGCGCTCGTGCCGATGGAGGTCATACCCTCCGGCAGGGTGATGCTTTTGATCTTGTAGTCGTTGCAGAAAGCCCTGTCGCCGATCATGGTCAGCGTGGAGGGCAGTACGACCGTTTCAAGGTTGACGGCGTGGTCGAAGGCTTCCGTGCCGATATAGGTGTACCCCTCCGGGATGATGACGGTTTTGATATTCGTGTTGTAGGCAAAGGCGTCGCTGATGCCTTCGACCCGCAGCACTTCCCCGCCGTACGCCCAAACGGTCGGCAGGACTATGGTGTCCTTCGTCTCCCGGACGTCATTGTACTCGGCAGACACGGACTTGATATAGAGCCCGCTCGACAGATTCTTGCACTTGAACTCGAAGAAGGTGTCCGCGCCCTCGTTGAGTCCGCAGTGGACGCAGAAGCCGTCGACGTACTCATGCTCGAACTGCTCGGTGCCCGTGATTTCCCACATCTTGCCGCACTCCCGGCAGCGGTAGGAGGTGTATTCGGTGAAGAAGCAGGTCTTGTCCCGGTGCCACGCGATCTCCGCCGACTCCACGCCATGCTCACAGGGGCCGTCGACGGGCCTTACGGGCCGGGTGGACGCTTCTGTCGGCGTCCCGGTCGGGATCTCGGGTGCGGTTTCCTCCCCCGCGGAATCAGGCTGTCCTGCCGGGCCGGGATCGGGTCCGGGAACGGCGCAGGACACGGCGGTCAGCACCGCCAGCAGCAAAAGAGCGGTCAGCGCGAATCTGTATATACGTGTTTTCATGGTTTCCTGTGATCTCCTTTCTCCGCGTGATCAGTATCCGGTGACGGGAAGGTGCATCCACTCACCGACGACGTTGAAATGCCCGCAGTTGAAGTCACCGATGCTGGTGCTTTCGCCGCAGAGGTATTCCAGCGTATCCGGCAGGACGACGGTCTTGATGACAGCGTTCCATTCCGGGAACATGGTGATCGCACCCTCGGCGATGATGCGCGTGCCCTCGCGTACGGCGTAGTTGTCCTGATCCGTGAACACGTAGACCAGCACGTCGTCCACGTACAGCTCGTAGGTGCCGAAGGGGCTGCCGTCGGGCAGCTCGGCGGTGCCGTCCGGGTTGACCATGAATTCGGGAATGAGCGTCAGCGTGTCGAACGCGCCGGAGCCGATATAGATCAGGCTGTCCGGCAGGCGGAGAGTGTCGAGGTCAAAGCCGCAGCCGGCGAACGCACCCGCGCCGACGCTGACGAGCGTCTCCGGGAGGGTCACGTCGCGCCACGCGCCGCACCGCAAGAAGGCGCTGGCCTGCACCTTTTTCAGCTGCGACGGAAGGATGACCGTCTCAAGGGCGGTACATTCGCAGCACATATCGTTGTTGATCTCGGCCATGTCGTCCGGGAAGCGGATGGACTTAAGGCCTGTGTCGTACTCGAACACGCCGGGACGGCAGGTCGTGCCATCGTACAGGTACATCTCCTTGAGCGCCGGGCAGGAGGCGAACGCCAGATCGCCGATGCTCGTTTCATTGTTTTCCGGCATCCGGACGGCGGTCAGCTGCGAACAGCCGGAGAACGCGCCGCGGCCGATGCTCGTCACGCTGTCCGGCAGGATCACCTCCGTGATGAAGCCGTTTTGCGTAAAGGCCTCGTCTGCCACAGCGACGACGGGATTGCCCTGATAGGTCGTTGGGATAATCAGGCACGTGTCGGTGCAGCTGCCGATCCCCTTGACGGTCCAGCCGCCCGCGGCAGCGGCATACTTCAGCCCCCGCGAGTAATCGGCCGTATCCTCGGCGGTCGTTTCCGACAGCGCGGGCTCGCTCTCTCCCGCCGATTCCGCGTCCGTACCGGGGTGTCCCGCCGGCGTGCCGAACCAGCCCTTGCCGAGTCCCAGCAGCGCGACGTACACGCCTATGCCGGCCACGGCGCAGATGCACGCGGCGAACCATCCGCTGTTAAAGAAGGAGGCCGCCTTCTGCCGGCTTTTTCCTTTGATCACGGCCGGCTGCTCCGCAGCCAGCGCCTGCTCCGCTTCCTCATAGTAACGCATATCCAATGAGCCCATGAGGCGGCTCACCTCGTTGGCCGACATGATCTTTCGGCTTTTTCCTGTCGTGTCGTTCATACATGATACCCCCTGTTCTCCAACCAAGTACGCAGCTTTTCGCGGGTGCGCGACAGCTTGGACGATACGGTCCCTATCTTCATGGACAGGGCAGACGCGATGTCCTCCACCGGCTCGTGCCGCCAATAGCGCAGGATAAAAATGATACGGTCTTGCTTTTCGAGGCTGTCCAGAAACCCGCTCAGCACGACGGACAGTTCCCCGCCGCTCTCCTCCGGGGCGGGCAGGCACTCGGCCAGCTCCTCAAGGGAAACCGAGACGTTGTCCGTCCGGCGCTGGCGCTGCCGCCAGCGGTCCAGCGCGAGGTTGCGGGTAATGACGGACAGGAACGCCGACAGAACCCGGGGATGCTGCGGCGGGATGCTGTTCCACATCCGGAGCAGCGCGTCGTTGACGCACTCCTCGGCGTCCTCGCGGTTATCCAGCACGTTCATGGCGACCTTGCGGCAAAGGGCGCCGTATTTGGTCTCTGCGTCCCGGAGCGCGCTCTCGTCGCGGGCAAACAGCCGCTCGATGATGATCTCATCCTCCACGGTACTCACTCTCCTTTCCGATCGGATGGTGCTTTCACCTATACAGACGAACAAAACGGGGGAAACCCTGCATGAAGGCAAAAAAAGTTGAAAAACTTTTCGTTCTCTATTATATCGTCCGGCCCGCGTTTTGTCAACCCGGGCGGCAGGGCCGGGCGGGGAGTAAAAAAACATCGCAGACATATGTCAAAGACTTGATTTTTCGCGCCGGATACCGTATAATAGTAAAAAAAGGAAAGCCGGACACAAAGTCCGGCGGTCATGACAGAACAGGCAGGTATCCATGATGATCAATACAAACTATCGCATCGACGCCTTGAGCGTACTGCTCGATCCGGGCTGTCTGAGTGAGCGGTACGCGCCGCTGATCCCGTATAAGGAGCGGTTGATAACGGGGCTGAAAGCACTCGGCTGCCGCACCAAGCACGACGCGGAGCTGCTGCCGGACGACGTTCTCCTCGGGCTCGGGCTCCCCGACGCGGGCGTGGTCAGGCTGTTCCGGCGCTTCCTGACGATATACGACGTCTCGCCGCAGAAGCTCCGGGAGATCGACAAGGTCACCGCCGATCCGGCGGAGCGGGCGGCCTTCCGGGAGCTGTACTGTCTGCCCGGCGTCAAGCAGATCCGGGCATCGCTCTACTGCCGTGCCGGGTACGAGACTCTGCAGTCCGTGGCCGACGCCTCCGTGGAGGAGATCCTCACGCGCACCGCGCAGGTCATCGCGGAGGACAGCCTGTCCTGCATCGTCCCGCTGCCGAAGGAGGTCCGCACGCATATCGCCGTTGCCAAGGCGTTCACGGAAAGCTGAAACAGCTATATTATTGGTGTTTGCGGGGCTCTGCCCCGGGCCCCGAGGACGCGCGGGGCTCTGCCCCGGACCCCGCTTAAGCCCTTCTTGAAAGAAGGGCTTAAGGATCCCAAGAACTTTCAAAAAGTAATATTGACCGAGATTGGGTTTACGCTGAACAAGATAGGTGGGTGCCGTCATGGGCGCCCACCTTCTTTTAAACGCCCACGCGGGGACCCCTTACCCCGCTCGGGATCGGGCAGATGGCATCTGC
>JAKSPU010000167.1 GCA_024404505.1 Clostridia bacterium | reverse complement strand
GGCTGCGCCCTGCCGCCTGCGGCGGCTCTTCTCCCTGCACCCTCATCCTGTGGGACGCGGGGAACGCATCTCCGTTTCTCCGCGCCCGCAGGCGCGGCATCCCCGGGATGAGGAGACCGAGGAGAGGGGGCGCCGCAGCGCCCCCTCTCCTCGGTAAAAGAATTTATATTCTCCCCCTCCCGCGCACGGGAGGGGGTCGGGGGGTAGGCCCCCGAGCGCGGGACGCGCGAGGCGTTCCCCCGGGTCTGCACCGAACCTCGGTCAACCTTCATTATAAAAGATTATAAAAGTTCTTGAGATTCCTAAGGACTTCTTTCAAGAAGTCCTTAGGCGGGGTGTGGGGCAGAGCCCCACGCGTTCTCCGGGGTGCGGGGCAGAGCCCCGCAATCACATTACGTTCAATAATCCTCGTCCTCGTCCCATTCACCCTCGTCTTCGTCGTACGTCGGCCATTCGCCCTTGTAGGGGTTTTCCTCGCCATCCAGATAGTAGACGTAGGATTTGCCGTCCGGGTACACGACGATCAGGTGCGCCTCGTCGACCTCTTTGGCGTGCTCGACGGCGTACACGAGATACGAGGTCTTGAACGCGTCCCAGCCGGCGGGCTTGACCTCGCCGAGCCGCTCGCCCTTGTTGAACTTGCCTGAGGACACGCCGTAGGACCCGACCGAGGCCGCCAGATGGAAGGTCTTGTCCTCAAAGACAAGGTCAGTCTTGACGTCGGCAGGGTCGGTGCCGGACCATTCGGCGGCGTTGCCGTAGTGATGCAGACAGAACCACCACAGGGCGGTGAACAGTGCCGCGAGGATAAGGAAGATCCCGAGGCCGCGCAGGATGAGCGGCACCCGGCGCGCCTGATTGCTTTCGTTGCTCATGACGTCGTTCTCCCGGATCAGTCGTGCGCGATCAGGCCGAGGTGATCCATCCAGTACAGGACGTGCGAGGCAAAGCCGTGGTTGCAGGAGGCGTAATCGCCCACGTTCTCCCACAGCGTACCGGTCTTGTCGGCCATATACTTGAAGTAGCCGCGGATGTTGTCACGCAGCGCGTCGGTCTCGCCGAAGCGGTCGAGCAGATCCAGCCGCAGGTAGTTGCCGATGAAGGCGTTCGCGGGCCAGATCTCGGGGAACAGGCCCTTTTCCTGACGGTCGTAGCCGAAATCGTGGACCAGCGTATCCCACAGCCACGGGTGCGTTTCGGGCGTCGCAACACCGCAGAAGAAGGCGTAGTACTGCAGCGACTCGGTGCGCTCGCCGGAAAGGACCAGCTTGCCGTCCACCCGGTTGGCGTTGTCGCAGTAGAAGCCGGAATCCGTCAAGGACAGATCGTTGATCGCCTTGCGGATCGCGGCAGCCTTGTCCAGCAGCTCCTGATCGCCGTACAGCCGGCCGAAGGTGTCGAGCATCTTGGCGTACAGCATATTGGAGCCGAAGGAGACCTCCTGCACCAGCTCGTTGGACTTGGACCACTCGATGAACACCCAGCTCTGCAGCTTTTCCAGCAGGCCGTACTCGTTCTCGAACGGCTTGAAGTAACCGCACAACGCGTACATCCGCGCCTTGGCATCGTCGATCAGCGAACGGTCGCCGGTGCGGGTCAGGTACTCGCCCAGCTCGACGCCGTACCACATCGCCCAGTTCGGGATGAAGACGCCGTCGTTGTGGTCGGAGGGATAGCACATGGGCAGCATACCCTCGGGGATGAAGTTGAAGGAGGCGGGCAGCAGGAAGTTCTGCAGGAAGGCACGCTCGACGGCGGACTTCCCGGTCAGGACCTTTTCCACGCGGGAGGTGAAGAAGCTGTCGCACAGCCAGCCGGCACGCTCGCGGGACGGGCAGTCCATGTAGATGTCCACGCAGTTGGCGCGGAAGGTCTCGACGGCGGCGTCGTAAATGTCCTTCAGGACCGGATCGTCGCCCGTGAAGCGGGCGTTGATCTCCGTCGCCGGGAAGGCGATGTGGTACAGGCGCAGGTCACGGACGACAAAGCCGCAGCCCCCGGCGGTCAGGCGGGCATAGCGCATGACGTACGGCTCGGCGGTGATCAGACGGTATGCGCCCTTCTGCGCCTTGATGCGGATGATGTTGGAGGTGCCCATGCGGAACGGGTTGAGCGTGCCGTGGTGCATGACCTCGTCGAAGGTGATATACAGGACGCCGTCGCCGTCGGCCTCCAGCTCGAGCGCGTACACACCGGACCAGTTGCGTCCGAGGTCAAGGTCGGCGTAGCTGTCCGCGGGCAGCGCGATGACGTCGGCGGACTCGCTGACGGGAGAAGCAGGGGCGTAGTCGATCCTGCCGATCTCCACGTGGGAGGCGCAGTCCAGCTCCTCGGGAAGGTAGCCCTTGAAGATGCCGCTGATGCCGCTGATCTCGCGGCTGTCGTAGTAGCGGGGCTTGTCGGAATAGGTCACGGTGCCGCGTTCAAACACACCGAGCGGGCGGATGACCTCGTTGTCGGAGTACGGCATATCGCGGCAGATGAACGTCCCGGCGGGGACGACCTCGGTCGCGGCAGCGGGACCCGCGTACGCGGGATCGGTCTCAAAGGCGAACGCGCCGGGCGCAAGGTCGTAGCCCTCTGCCATCGGGCGCTGGAAGGAGTACCGCTGGGTCTTGACGACGCGCTCGTCGACACGATACGCGGTGAAGCCGGACACGCCGGTGGCGGCCAGCACGGTGTCACCGTCGGTCAGCTCGGCGCACAGGAAGGACGGCTGATCGACGTAGGAGAAGGCGTTGACGTTGTAGCCGACCGTGCGGACCGCCACGCGGTTCTGCGGCCTGGTCAGATACGGGGTCAGGTCGTACTCGTCCACGCGGAAGAAGCCGTGAGCGCAGCGGGCGGGACCGTGTGCGACGAACTCACCGTTCACGGACAGCACGAAGGAGCAGGAGGCGGCAGCGGCGAGCTTTGCGGACGTGCCGGCGGGCAGGTCGGCGCAGAAGCTGACGGTGCGGTTCATGGTCTTGTTCTCACCCTTTTCCCATACGGGCAGGGCAGCCTTGAAGGAGTACGCATGGATATTCGCGTTCATACGTTCATATACCTCTCTTTCATGGTGTGCGGCGGGGGTCAGAAGGCCCACACGCCGTTCTCGAATACCTTGACGCGCTTTCCGTCGGCGCACACGGCGGTGACCGACAGGTCGGCGGTGCCGATCATGAAGTCCACGTGGATCATGGAGTCGTTGATGCCCTTGGCGTGCAGCTCCTCCTGCGTGAACTTGTCATAGTCCCGGATGCAGTTGGTGAAGCCGTCGCCCATCGCGAAGTGGCAGGCGGCGTTCTCGTCGAACAGCGTCTCGTAGAACGTGATGCCGCTCTCGCGGATCGGGGAGGTGTAGGGGACCAGCGCACATTCGCCGAGCATGGCGGCGCCCTTGTCCATCTTCACCATCTGCTCCAGCAGCGCCTGATTCTTCTCGGCCTTCACCTCGACGGCCCGGCCGTTCTCAAAGCGGAGGGAGAAGTTCTCGATCATCTCGCCCTTGTAGGAGAGGGGCAGGGAGGAGTAGACGATGCCCTCGGCCGCGCCCGCCATGGGCGAGGTGAAGGTCTCCTCGGAGGGGATGTTGGGGTTGAATTCCTCGCCGCCGAGCGTGAACTCGCTGCCGCCCGCGAAGATGCCGTCGGGGATCAGACCGACCGTCAGATCGGTGCCGTTCGAGGCCTTGTACTCCAGCTTCTCGATGTGCAGGCTGTTGAGGTACTCGCAGCGGGCGCGGATGTCCGCGTTGTGCCGCTTCCACTCGTCGACGGGATCAAGGTCCCGTCCGTCTCTGTCGATCACGCGGCTGGTGAACAGGATCGCCTGCCACAGCTTTTCCACGGCGAGAGAGGTACGCAGACCGGGGAAGACCTTCTTCGCCCACGCCTCTCCGGGAACGGCGGCAATGCACCACTTGTACTTGTTGTCCATCGCGTCGCGGAACGGCTTGATGACGGGGTAGCGGGCCTGCATGGCCTTGCCCTGCTTCTCCTGATTGATGCCCTTGAGGCCGTCCGGATCGTCGGAGATCAGGTACAGCATGGACGGGTTCTTGTCCACGCGGTACTGCAGCTTGGCGCGGGCGATGTCGTCCACGGCGGACAGCGTCTTCAGCGACTGGTAGCGGACGTTCAGCTTGGCCAGCGGCTGGTAGTCCCACTCGACCATGACCTTGGCGGCACCGGCCTTATAGCAGGCCTCCACGCACATATACACGAAATCAGGCTGATCGAGGCCGGCCTGAATAATGACGAAATCGCCCTTCTTCACGGCAATGCCGCAGCCGGCAAGCAGGGCAGCGTACTTTTTGAGAGTCGTTTTTTTCATAGCGGTTGTATCCTTTCTGATCTGTGTTTTCCGTTCTGTCGGCGGTTACTTGTTTTCCGCCTTCGGGAGGACTGTGATATCGTCCTTCATCGTGGAAAGAACGAAGTACGTCTTGGTATTGCACACGCCCTCAAAGCTCTTGACGTCCCGGTGGATGCGCTCGAGGTTGGCGGACGAGTCGGTGACGATCTTGAGCATGAAGTCATAGTCGCCCGTGAGGTAGTGGCAGGAAACGATGCTCGGATTGTTCTCGACCATGCGGGAGAAGGCGTCGTAGTAGCGGGGATGCTCGAGGTCGACCTCCATCAGGGCGACGACGTCGTTGCCGATGGCCTTCTGATCCACGAGGACGGTGTATTGCCGGATGATGCCGGAGGTCTCGAGCTTGTGGATACGCTCGGTGACGGCGGACACGGAAAGGTTGATCCTCTCTCCGATGGCGGAGGCTTTCATGCGGGCGTTTTCACGCAGACATTTCAATATCTCGATGTCGATAGTATCCATATCGGATATCCTTTCTGTTCATGGTTGTCCTGCCCGGCGGCAGGCGGACGGGGGTCCTGACCGAAAGAATTCCGGCAGACCGTTAATATGATACCACACTTGCCGGGATTTGTCAAGAAATTTTAGGCATTTTCACAAAATACCGGGGAGCACGCCTGCGGGCGCAGGGGACAGAGGAAAACCGGCGTTCTGCCGCCGGGAACCGGGCGTTTCCGCATCGCCGGAGATTCGGTTAAACCTTTTTCCCCCACCCCCCTGACCCCCCGCCCGGCGGGCGGGGGGAATATCTT
>JAKSPU010000166.1 GCA_024404505.1 Clostridia bacterium | reverse complement strand
AAGGAATTCGTATCCCCCTCCGTCGCCTACCGCGGCAAGCCCTTCTGGTCGTGGAACGGCGAGCTTCGCGGTGAGGAAGCCGTCCGTCAGGCCCACGTCATGAAGGAGATGGGACTCGGCGGCTACTTCATGCATTCCCGCGCCGGACTCATCACCGAGTACCTCGGCGACGAGTGGTTCGACATCATCAACGAGGTCGCCGATGCCGCCGAGAAGGACGGCATGGAGGCGTGGCTGTACGACGAGGACCGCTGGCCCTCCGGCTCGGCGGGCGGCAAGGTCACCGTCGATCCGCAGTACCGCATGAAGTCGCTCGTCGTGTACGAGATGCTGCCCGGGAAGTACGCACCCGCCGACGATACCTACGCCCTGTACGTCGCCAAGATGAGCGGCATCAATATGTGGGCTTACAAGGAGCTGACCGACTTCTCCGCCGAGGCCGTTACCGACGCGATCGACGCGCTGACCGACGAGTACGAGGCCGAGGAGGGCGTATGGAAGGTCCTGCGCTTCGCCATCGTACCGGACAAGCCCAACTCCAACTACAACGGCACCACCTACATCGACACCATGTCGAGAAAGGCCGTGGACAAGTTCATCGACATGACCCACGAGGAGTACGCCCGCCGCTGCGGCGACCGCATCGGACGCACCATCAAGGGCATCTTCACGGATGAGCCGCACAGAGGCCACTGCCTCGACAACAGGCACGAGGAGGACGGCGTCATGTCCTGCTATATGTGCTGGACCGACGACCTCTTCGACGAGTTCAGAAAGCGCTACGGCTACGACGCCCGCCCGATCATTCCCGAGCTGTTCTTCCGCTTCAAGGGGGAGAAGGTCGCTCCGATCAAGCTCAACTACATCGATCTCGCCGACAACCTCTTCATCGAGCGCTTCGCCGATCCGATCAATAACTGGTGCAACGACCACAACATCATCTTCACCGGCCACGTCCTGCACGAGGATTCGCTGATGAACCAGACCGTGCCGAACGGCTCGCTCATGCGCTTCTACGAGCATATGGGCTACCCCGGCATCGACTGCCTGACCGAGTGGAACGGCTGCTACTGGATCGTCAAGCAGCTGACCTCCGCCGCCCGTCAGATCGGCAAGAAGTGGCTGCTGTCCGAGCTGTACGGCTGCACCGGCTGGCAGTTCAACTTCAAGTCCCACAAGACCGTCGGCGACTGGCAGGCCCTGTTCGGCATCAACCTGCGCTGCCAGCACCTGTCGTGGTACACCATGGAGGGCGAGTCCAAGCGCGACTATCCCGCCTCCATCCTGCACCAGTCCCCGTGGTACAAGGATTACAGCAAGGTCGAGGACTACTTTGCCCGCTTCGGCCTCGTGATGAGCGAGGGCAAGCCGGACTGCGACGTCCTCGTGCTGAATCCCATCGAGTCGCTGTGGTGCCAGTGCTACGCCGGCTGGGCGAGCTGGATCTCCAACGTCTCTCCCGACGTCGGCCCCATCGAGCAGCGCTATCAGGAGCTGTTCCACTTCCTCACCGACCGTCAGATCGACTTCGACTACGGCGAGGAGCAGATGATGTCCCGGATGGGCTCGGTCGGTTACGGTAAGGACGGCAAGCCCGTGCTGCGCGTGGGCAGCGCCGAGTACCGCACGGTCGTCGTGTCCGATATGCTGACCATCCGTCCCACGACGCTCGCGCTGCTGCGTGCCTTCATGGTCATGGGCGGCAAGGTGATCTTCGCCGGTGACGCGCCCGCGTACGTCGACGCCGTGAAGTCCGACGCGCCCGCGCTGCTCGCACAGGCAGCCAACGCCGTGGTCGTTCCCTTCGACGGCGACAAGCTGGCCGCTGCCATCCGCGCCAACACGCAGGCTTACGTGACCGTGAACAAGGCTGACGGCACGCCCGAGAAGAGCGTGTTCGCACAGGTCCGCCGCGACTTCGGCGGCGACGGCTTCGCCTGCGTCGTCCTCAATACCGACCGCAAGCAGGCCCGCAAGGACCTGACCCTGTCCATCCGCGTCCCCGACGGCTATACGCTCGAGGAGTGGGATATGGAGACCGGTCTGCGCTATGACGCCTCCGCGCTCTGCACATACACGGACGGCTGCGCCGTGATCGCGCTGGAGCTCGAGGCTGCCGGCACCCGCTGCTTCGTGCTGACCAAGGCTGCCGAGGCGCTGCCCGCCGTCCGCGCGTACACGACCGAAAAGGCCGTGACCGTGACCGGCACGTTCACCTTCGACCGTGACGAGCCGAACGTCTGCGTGCTCGACTGGTGCAAGTGGCGCTGGGCCGGCAAGGCTTGGTCCGGCGTGGAGGAGGTCCTCAAGGCCGACCAGCACGTCCGCGACAGCCTCGGCATGGAGCATCGCGGCGGCGGTATGCTGCAGCCGTGGTACGCCAAGCTGAACGATACCAAGCAGTACGGCGAGCTGGAGCTGGAGTATGAGTTCTTCATCGACAAGCTGCCCGAGGGTGACGTTTACCTCGCGGGCGAGCGTCCCGAGTTCAACCATTACAAGCTCAACGGTGTCGCGCTCTCGAATCCCGACGTCAACGAGTTCTGGGTGGACGACTGCTTCAAGAAGATGCCCATCCCCGCCGGTGTCCTCAAGGTCGGCCGCAACGTGGTGACGATCGACGTCACCTTCATGCGCACGACCAACATCGAGGCGCTGTACCTCGTGGGTGAGTTCGGCGTTCATATCGACGGTCAGGCCCGCACGCTGGTCGACCTGCCGGCTGTCATCGGCTGCGAGAACTACGAGAACTATGATCTGCCCTTCTACACGGGCTGCATGACCTTCCATATGACGCCCGATATGTACAAGGATCTGCTCGGCGGCGCCGAAAAGACGGCTGACCGCGTCGTGCTGACGCCCGACGCCTTCACCGGCGGCTGCGTCAAGGTCACCGCGCTCGGCAAGACGACCGTCCTCGGCTGGGATCCCTACGAGGCTGACGTGACCGATGCCGTCCGTGCCGGTGCGCCCATCGACGTGACCGTCGTCGGCACCCGCCGCAACGTCTTCGGCCCGCTCCACGAGATCCCGCGCCTCAACGGCGCCTACGGTCCCGGCAACTTCGTGACCGGCGGCAAGCACTGGACGGACGACTACAGCCTGCTCGACAGCGGCCTGCGCGGCATCATCCTGAAGGCACAGAAGGCTGATTGATAACGGATGTGCGCGGGGCTCTGCCCCGCACCCCGCTCAAGGAACTTCTTGAAAGAAGTTCCTTGAGGATCTTCAAGAACTTCAAAAAAAGTTAATTGGAGATTTAACAATAAACAAAATGTTGCACGGATCGACCGCTGATGCGGTGCTTCGGCAATGCTCGGAAAGGATGAGTCCATGAATCGTTCCCGCTTGAGGTCCTTCACGCTCCCGACCCGCCTTGACGAAGATGAATTCCTGTTCCGCAAGGATCGGAAGCAGGACATGGCCTGTTACGACACGACCAACGTCTACCCCTTCAATATCTTTCCGGCGAAGGAGCTCTCGGAGCTGGAGTTCGGTCCCGTCACCGTCCTGTACGGCGGCAACGGATCGGGCAAGTCCACCCTGCTCAACGTGATCGCGGAAAAGCTGGGGCTTGCGCGCCGGGCGCTGTTCAACCGCACGCCCTCCTTTGCCGATTATCTGCGATTCTGCAGGTACGAGATCAGCGGCAGCGGGAAGCTCCCGCCGGACAGCCGCATCATCACGAGTGACGACGTTTTCGACAGCCTGCTCGATCACCGCGCCTTCAACGAGGGCGTGGAGAACCGGCGGGAGGAGCTGTTCGAGGAGTGGTCGGAGATGATGACCCGGCACGCCCGCACGGGGGAGAGCTTCCGACTGTCGTCCCTCGAGGACCTTGACGAGCTTTCGAGGCACAACCGTGCGCGAAGCAAGACCCGTTCCGCCTACACGCAGGACAATCTCCGCGTCCACGAGATCCGCGGCGCGTCCAACGGTGAGAGCGCGTTCCGCTACTTCGTCGAACACATCGCCGACGGCTCGCTGACGCTGCTGGACGAGCCGGAAAACAGTTTGTCTGCCGCCCTGCAGGAGCAGCTTGCCGGGCATCTGGCTGACAGCGCGCGGTTCTACGACGTGCAGCTGGTCATTGCCACCCATTCGCCCTTCATGCTTGCCATCCCCGGTGCGCGGGTATACGACCTTGACAGCGTACCCGTATGCGAGCGCCCGTGGACAGACCTGCCCAACGTCCGGGTCTGGCACGATTTCTTCAAGGCGCATGAACGGGAATTTGATTCGTAAGGAGTGAACGGAGCATCATGAACACCAGAAAGTTCGATAATAAAAACACATATGTCGTCGCGCACCGCGGTCTGTCCGGTCTTGAGCGCGAGAACACCGCGTCGGCGTTCGTCGCCGCCGGGAACCGCCCCTACTACGGCATTGAAACGGACATTTACCGCACGAACGACGGTCATTTCGTGGTCAACCACGACGGCAATCTCGCGCGCATCGCGGGTGAGAATCTGGCTGTGGAGGGTCTCTCGTGGGAGACGCTCCGCAAGGTTGTGCTGTACGACACCGACGGCACCAAGGGCCGGTACGATCTGCGGCTTGCCAACCTTGAGAACTATATCACGATCTGCAAGAAATACAGCAAATACTGCATCCTCGAGCTGAAGAGCGTGTTCACGGACGAGGAGACCGCCGCGTTCATCGACGTCATCAAGGCGCTCGGCTGGCTGGACCACGTCATCTTCATTTCCTTCCACTACGCCGATCTGGAAAAGGTCCGCGCCGTCCTGCCGGAGCAGCCCTGTCAGTTCCTGACGGGTGACAACAGCGACGCGATGATCGAAAAGCTGAAGAACGACCGCATGGACATCGACATCGTCCACACGTCGCTTACCGAGGAGCGCGTAGCCGCGATGCACGCCGCCGGTATCAAGATCAACTGCTGGACCGTGGACGATCCCGCCCGCGCCGCCGAGCTGGCCGCGTGGGGCGTGGACTTCATCACCTCCAACATCTGCGAGGGCATCAACCCTCTGTGCGAGGATTGATCTGCAGCTTTTGGGGACGCGCCGGGGCTCTGCCCCGGACCCCGGGACGCGCCGGGGCTCTGCCCCGGACCCCGGGACGCGCCGGGGCTCTGCCCCGGACCCCGCTTAAGCCCTTCTTGAAAGAAGG
>JAKSPU010000165.1 GCA_024404505.1 Clostridia bacterium | reverse complement strand
CGCAGGCGGACAGCATACCGACGTTCATGACGCGGTCGCGGATGGCGTGGTCGTTGGTGGTGTTCTTCTCAAAGATGGGGGTGATCGCCTCCATCACGGACTCGCCGAAGCGGACGTTGATGTCGGCGCGGTTGTGGGGACCCTGCACGCCCCAGATCATGAGACGGACGCTGCCGGCAAACTCGATGCCGAAGTCCAGCACGATCTTGGCGTGGGGCTGACCCTTCTTGTTGACCAGCATACAGTTCGCGCCGGTGACCAGCGTGATCTGGTTGGACTTTTCGGCCAGCAGAGAATCGGGGTTCCTGACGTCGCCTTCGGTGAGGACGACGCGCTTGGGGGCGAGGTAGCGGCGGGTGCGGGGGTCGGTCACCTGACCGTTGAGGGCCTGATATTTGTCTGTGATTTTCATGTTCATACCAACCTTTTCTTATTCCGGCAGACGCTGCCGGTCGGTTGTGTTTATTGTACCATAGACGGGGCGGTTTGTCAAGGCGGTTTCGGGTAAGATTGAATGATTCCGCATCCGGCAGAAAAACCGTCGTATCCCCCTTGACTTTTCCGCCGGATATGCTATAATATACCTGTTCGTTAACCACTTAATCGTTAATTGGTTAATCATGGAAATACGACAGGAAAGGAAGGAAAGGAAGTATGAGTCCAACGCCGGACCCGACGTCGCCGGAGACCGGTCAGTCCGCTCTGACCGAGACGATGAGGCTCTTCCTGCGGGTCGGACGGATCCACCGCAGCGCCGTGGAGCGCCGGGTCGCCGATCTGGGGATCCATCACAGCCAGCACCGTATGCTCATGTACCTCTCCCGGCACGATGCCACACCGTCCCAGCGTGAGCTGGCCGACGTCATGGGCATCAGCCCCGCCGCCGTGACCTCCACGCTCAAGTGCCTTGAGAAGGAGGGCTACATCACGCGCGCCGTCACCGAGGAGGACAACCGCCGCAACCGCGTCAGCATCACGGAAAAAGGCCAGCTCAAGGTCGATGAGAGCAGGTCCATCTTCGACAGCATGGATCACGCCGCGTTTGCCGGCTTCTCGGAGAGGGAGCTTGCCGAGTTCCGCGATCTGCTCATGCGGATGTGCCAGAATCTCGCCATCGACCTCGCTCTTGGCGACAGCGCCGCCCCGCCGTCCGGGACCGGAAGGACCGAATGAGCGCCCTCCGTTTCCGATACCGTTTTTTTTCAGAAGAAAGGAAGTGTTTATCTTGAATTCCGCTGCAGAGACTCCCGTCTCCCGGTCCGCGGAGACGTATGACGTGCCTCACGGCCTGCGCTACGGCAAGTACGTGAAGCCTTATCTGCCCTACTTCATATTCGGCCCTCTGCTCATGATCGTGGAGGTGCTGGGCGAGGTCGTGATGCCCCGCCTGCTCGCCTATATCATCGACTACGGCGTCAACAATCAGCTGGAGGATATGCCCGGCTGGCTGCGCGTGATCTACGAATGGTGCCGCACCTCTCCCGACGCGACGAACGGCCCGTTCGTCGTCGCCATGGCCGTCGGCATGGGACTCACCGCCATCATCATGATGATTGGCGGCGTGGGCGGTGCGTGGTTCGGCTCGCTGGCATCCGTCAACTTTGCCGCCGACCTGCGGGCCGACATCTACCGCAAGGTGCAGTCCTTCTCGTTCTCCAACATAGACAAGTTCAACACCGGCTCACTGGTCACCCGTCTGACCAACGACGTGACCCAGCTGCAGAACTTCGTCAATACTCTCTTACGCATGGCGCTCCGCGCGCCCGGAATGCTGATCGGCGCACTCATCATGGTCATCATCATGGACGCCGAGAAGGGGACCCGGATGTCCCTGATCCTCGCGATCGCCGTGCCGATCCTCGCGGTGGGCATCGCGCTGTTCATCTGGCAGGCGTTCCCGCGCTTCACCAAGATGCAGACCAAGGTCGACGGCCTCAACGCCAACGTGCAGGAGTCCATCACCAACGTCCGCGTCATCAAGTCCTTCGTGCGAGAGGACTATGAGCTGGATAAGTTCGCGGCAACCAATGCCGATCTCAAGCAGACCGGACGGTCCGCGTTCCTCGTCCTCATCTGTATGTCTCCGCTGATGTCCCTCATCATGAACACCGTCACGCTGACGGTGCTGTGGTTCGGCGGTCAGAGCGTTCTGGCCGGCGAGATGACGACGGGCGACCTGACCGCGTTCATCACCTACATCACGCAGGTGCTGTCCTCCCTGATGATGGTCACCATGCTGCTGATGCAGCTGGCGCGCGCCATCGCGTCCTCCAAGCGTATCCGCGAGGTCATGGAGGAGGAAAGCGATATTTCCGACGCCGACGCCGCACAGCCCGGGCTGACCGTGACGCGCGGCGACATCGAGTTCCGCCACGTGACCTTCCGTTACTACAAGGAGAGCGAGGGCAAGGTGCTTGACGACGTGAGCCTTACCATCGAGGGCGGCTCGACCGTGGGCATCATCGGCTCGACAGGCTCCGGCAAGACCACGCTCGTGTCCATGATCCCGCGTCTGTACGACGCCGACGAGGGCGACATCCTCGTGGACGGCGTCAACGTCAAGGATTACAGCCTCTACAACCTGCGCGAGGGCGTCGGCATGGTGCTGCAGAAGAACGTCCTGTTCTCCGGCACGATCGGCGACAACCTGCGCTGGGGTGACGAGGAAGCAGACCTCGACACGGTCCGCAGGGCGGCCGCAAGCGCGCAGGCTGACGGCTTCATCATGAGCTTCAAGGACGGCTACGATTCCGAGCTGGGTCAGGGCGGCGCCAACGTGTCCGGCGGACAGAAGCAGCGCCTCTGCATCGCGCGGGCTCTGCTCAAGAGGCCGAAGATCCTGATCCTCGACGACTCGACCTCCGCCGTCGATACGGCGACCGAGGCGCGCATCCGCCGCGCCTTCCGCGAGGAGCTGAAGGATACCACCAAGATCATCATCGCCCAGCGTATCTCCTCTGTGCGCGAGGCGGACCGCATCATCGTGGTCAACGAGGGCAAGATCACCGGCATCGGCACGCACGACGAGCTGCTGGAGACCAACGCCGAGTACCGCGAGATCTACGAATCGCAGGAATCTCCCGCATCGACATCCGCACCGGCGCCCGCGGCGGCGTCTGACGGCAAGGAGGTGACGGTCAATGGCTAAGCGCAGTCTGGAAGAGCTTCAGAAGCGGTACGCCAGTGCCGCCGCCATGACGGCGAAGGGACCCGGCATGGGCGGTCCCGGCGGAGGCCGGGGCGGACGCGGCCGGAACATGGGTCCCGGCGGCAAGCCGAAAAACCAGAAGGCGACCATCCGCCGCCTGCTTTCCTACATCGCAGCCTACCGCACGCGCCTCATCATCGTGCTGGTGTTCATGCTGCTCAATACGCTCTGCTCCGTAGCGGCAGGCTACTTCCTCCGTGACGTCATCAACGTCGTGGACAAGGCCGTGCCTCCCGAAAAATCCGTGCTGGTCCGCTTGTTCATGCCGGACGCGACCGCCGAGACCTTCGGCGTGCCGGAGCGCATCGGATGCCTCGGCATCATTCTCGCGGTGCTGGCGTGCATCTACCTTATCGGCATCGTGACCAACTACTTCCAGAGCCGTCTGATGCTGACCGTTTCCCAGAACGCGACCGAGAAGCTGCGGAACGACCTGTACGGAAGGCTGCAGCGTCTGCCGGTCCGCTACTTCGACTCCAACACGACCGGTGAGCTGATGTCCCGCTTCACCAACGATATCGACGCGATCGACATGATGATCAACAACACGGTCGTGAGCCTCGTATCGGGTGTCATTTCCCTGCTCGGCACGCTGGTCATGATGATCTGGACCAACATCTGGCTGACGCTCATCACCATCGCCTTCGTGCCGCTGTTCACGTGGCTGGGCGGCGTGATCGCCAAGGCGTCCGGCAAGTACTACAAGGCACAGCAGTCCGCGCTCGGTGCGGTGAACGGCTACATCGAGGAGACGGTCTCCG
Organism: Clostridia bacterium; assembly: GCA_024404505.1. Taxonomy (GTDB): domain Bacteria; phylum Bacillota; class Clostridia; order Oscillospirales; family CAG-272; genus CAMEON01. The sequence goes on along the minus strand of JAKSPU010000165.1, from coordinate 1,183 downwards.
GCTCCAAGGTGATCAAGGTGTTCAACCACGAGGGGACCTGCGTCGAGGAGTTCAACTCGCTGAACGACGATATGCGCGACAAACAGTTCAAGGCGCAGTTCTACGGCGGCGTCATGGGCCCCGTCATGCACAACCTGTCCAATATCTCCTACGCCATCACGGCGGGACTCGGCGGCTGGCTGTGCCTGTTCCACGGCTTCGACGTGGGCGGCCTGACCATCTTCTGCAACTACGCGCATCAGTTCTCCTTCCCCATCAACAATATTTCCTCTCAGGCGACGACGATCATGTCCGCGCTGGCAGGCGCCGAGCGCGTGTTCACGGTCATGGATCAGCCGCCCGAGCCGGCCGACCTGCCCGACGCGCTGCCGCTTGACGAGGTCAAGGGCGACGTGGTGCTGGACGACGTGTCCTTCGGCTACACGCCCGACCACACCGTGCTGAAGCACATCAGCCTGTACGCCTACGCCGGTCAGAAGATCGCGTTCGTGGGATCTACGGGTGCAGGAAAGACGACCATCACGAACCTGATCAACCGGTTCTACGACATCGACTCGGGCAGCATCACGATCGACGGCATCGACGTCCGCTCCTACAAGCGTGACGATCTGCGCTCGCATATCGCCATGGTGCTGCAGGATACGCACCTGTTCACCGGTACGATCATGGAGAACATCCGCTACGGCCGTCCCGACGCGACCGACGAGGAGGTCATCGCGGCTGCCAAGACGGCGTCGGCCCACAGCTTCATCATGCGGCTGTCCAAAGGCTACCAGACCGTCCTCGAGGGCGACGGCGCGAATCTGTCGCAGGGCCAACGCCAGCTGCTCAACATCGCCCGCGCGGCGATCTCCAAGGCGCCGATCCTCATCCTCGACGAGGCGACCTCCTCGGTCGATACCCGTACCGAGCGCCACATCGAGCACGGCATGGACCGACTCATGAAGAACCGCACGACCTTCGTCATCGCTCACCGCCTCTCGACCGTCCGCAACGCCGACGCCATCATGGTGCTGGAGCGCGGCGAGATCATCGAGCGCGGCCCGCATGACCATCTGCTGTCCCTCAAGGGACGGTACTACGAGCTGTATACCGGTACCAAGGAACTGGATTGAGCCAGAGCTCTGCCCCGGGGATGCGATGCAGGGCTCTGCCCTGCACCCGGGGAACGCCGGGGCTCTGC
>JAKSPU010000164.1 GCA_024404505.1 Clostridia bacterium | reverse complement strand
CTCCCTGCGTATAAATAAACTGTTCCCCCCGCCCGCCGGGCGGGGGGTCAGGGGGGTGGGGGAAACAAGTTCAGCAGAACCTCCGGCGATGTAGAAACGCCCGGCTTCCGGCGGCAGGACGCCGGTCTTCCTCCCCCCCGCCCGCAGGCGCGGTCTCCGGGATGAGGATGCAAGGAGAAGGGCCGCCCGCAGGCGGCCCTTCTCCTTGCTGATAAAAGTTAATCTCCCCCTCCCGCGCACGGGAGGGGGTCGGGGGGTAGGTCCCCGAGCGCGGGACGCGCGAGGCGTCCCCTTCTCCCTGCACCCTCATCCTGCGGGACACGGGGGACGTAAAAAAAAAGGCGGGCGCCCGTGACGGCACCCACCTATCTCTTTCAGCATAAACTCAACCTCGGTCAATTATCCTTTTTTTGAAAGTTCTTGGAATTCTTAAGCCCTTCTTTCAAGAAGGGCTTAAGCGGGGCGCGGGGCAGAGCCCCGCAAGCGCATCCCGGGGGCGGGGCAGAGCCCCGCAAGCGCATCCCGGGGCGCGGGGCAGAGCCCCGCACGTTCTTATTTAACCATCTCTCTCGTCAGCACGTCGAAGGTAACGCCGCCGACGTGAGCCGCGGACGCCTTGAGGGCCTCCTTGGCACCCACGAAGTACTTGCGGCCGACGGACTCGGTCTCAAGGACGGAGGTCATAGAGGTGACGGTGAGCTTGCTCTCGTCAGAAGCCTCGAAGGTGATCACGACCTGCATATCCTCGGGCGTGAGCTGGTTGGACAGCACGTAGCGGAAGGAACCGAGCTCCGCGCCGATCTCAAAGACCGTCGTCGCCTGCTCCTGCAGCACGCCCGCCTGATAGACCTGCACGGTCGCCTTGGCCGTGCCCTCGCCCGTGTACTGCGCGTCGAAGGTGAACTCGACCTGATCGCCGTTCTGCAGACCCGTTATCTTCTCGCTCGTATACGTCAGACCGTTCTGCGTCATAGCACCCTCGACCACGTTCACGTGGGAGTGGAACGGCGTCACGTAGACCGTGCCCTCGAAGGAGCCGTCCGCCTTCACGGACTTCAGAAGACCCTGCTTATCGGCCCCCTCGCCGATCTGTACGACGGAGTACGCGGACCCCGCCTGCGCGACGCCGAGCAGGGAAGCCGTGCCGCCCGTGTAGCCGGGACGCGGCTTGTTCTCGGCCTGCAACTTGTCGACAGCCGCTTTCTCGGCAGCCCGCTGCTGGTCGTTGAAGGTGATGTACTGCACAGCGCGCACACCGTTCTTCCACAGGTAATTCAGCTGCTTGTACGCGGTGTTGCTGTTGGTCTCCAGCGCACAGTACTCACCCATCTCGATCGCGTTGTGACCGGAGGCGTGCGCGATGGCAAGGAAGTTGGTGCGGTCGTTCATGAAGTAGCCGTAGCGGGTAGCGCCGAAGGCCGTGCCGCTGGACATCACCGCGTCACACGGCGACAGACGCGTGTCCGCCTCACCGAGGAAGCCGCTGACCGCGTCGCCCTCGGGGATCTGGTGCGAGGTGATGGTCTCGGGCGGGAAGCCGGCAAGCAGCGCCTCGCGGTACGCCTCCATGATCCGCTTGTTGATCATGTTGCGCGTGTACAGCGACCACTGCATGAAGTAGTCGCCGGAGTAGGCGTCCCACGCGCCGCGGCCCGCGTCACGGGGCGCGTCGATGTCGGCTGCCGTCGCAAACGGCGTGCCGAAGCGGGCGTTGATGCCCTCGACCGAGCCGTACACGGACAGAAGGTAGGAGGCAAAGCCCTTGATCATGTAGACGTTGTAGTCACCCACGGAGCCGGAGACGTTGATCTCCTGCTCGTGTACGGGAGACATACCGATCAGGTTGGCCGGGATGCCGTTCACACCGCGGTACGCACCGGCCATCGTGCGGGTGAAGGACCGCAGCGGGAAGATGCGGATGCGCGCCAGCACGCCGAGACCGTCGGCGTAGGTCCCGTTGTCGAAGGCGGAGTCCAGCTCGATGTAGTTCTCGTAGTTGCCGGACTTGCCGACCGCGGCGTAGATGTGCTGACCGTTCTCGTCGGTGTAGCTGACGAAGTTGTTGAAGCAGCCGCCGTTCCAGCGGTGCGTGAAGCACGGCTCCAGCATCAGGTGCTCGGTCAGGTAGGACTTGACGTACCCCTCCACGCCGTCGAAGCAGTAGTCCTCGTAGGTCAGGGACAGCACGAGGTCGTCAAAGCCGTTCACCGAGGACTTGCTGTTGAGGTTGGCGCGCGCGCTGTTGCCGATGTCGGCGCGGATGTGCTGGAAGTTCAGGTGATCGACGTAGGCGTAGTCGTTGTTCTCGGCAAGGCCCGCGTAGAAGACGTTCTCCTTGAAGCCGACGTCCAGCAGCTCGCCCCACTCCGGCTCATTGCCGTTGTAGACGCGGAGGTAGGACTGGTCGGCGGTCTTCTCGACAGCGGCGACCGTCACGACGTACTTTTCGCCCTCGTTGACCGACGCAAAGACGCCCGTGGCGTTCTCGGGCAGCTGGATGCCCGTCCACGCGAAGCTCCGGGACACGCAGTCGCCCTCGTAGGCCTCCTGTACCCCGGGGAAGTACAGGATCACGCGGTCGGCGCCGTCGGCGGACACGCGGCGCGAGAGCTTGAGATCGCTGTCCTTGGCGAACGCGCAATCAAGACGGAACAGCGCGAGCTGATGTCCGTCGGTCAGGTCGCAGAGCGCGACGACCAGCTCACCGGCCTCGTTCATGCCGGCGGCGAGCAGCTGCTCGCCCGCGGCGTCGGGCAGGAAGTGACCGGTCAGGATGCGGTACGGACCGGCAAGGCGCTCGTCGGGCGTGATGACCAGCCGCTTGGTGCCGTTCTGGTCGAACACGCGGATCTCCTTCTGTGCGGGATCGTAGGCGGCGCAGGCGATCAGCACCTCGCCTCCGGCGGTCTGTGCCGCCGCGACCTGCACGCCGCCCGTGACGGACGCGGGGAAGGCGAGGAACTGCTGCACGCAGATCTGCTGCCTGTTCAGGACGCGGACCAGCGTGTGGTTCTGCTCGTTTTGTCCTTCGCCGACCACCAGCGCGGGACCCGTCGCGGCGGCCTCGTTGTCACCGAGCGCGGCGTAGTAGACGTTGGTCTGCACCGCGAGGCTGATGTCGGGGGACGTGTAGTAGGAGGCGCTGTTCTGCCCGTTGGAGATCAGGCAGGGCAGCGTGATCAGCGCGTTCAGCTTGTCGGTGTCGGAGGCGTTCGTCAGCTCGAGCCACAGCGCCTCCATGGTGTAGCAGTCGTCGAACGCGGACAGCGGGGACTTGTCCCCGGAGTAGAACAGCACGAGCTTCTTGTCGAAGACCTCGGCCTTCATGCCGAGGGAGGCGGCTGCCTCGTCGGGCGTTCCGCCGGAGGCGGACTTGCCGGTCAGGGAGGAAAGCACGCCGCCGTCGACGGTCAGGACGCCGTCGGTCCGGGTCAGCGCGCCGGTGACGCCGTCCTTATACGCGCCGGCTGCCCACGCCTTTTGTCCGTTGAGCGCGACGGCGACCGCGTCGGTCCCGGTCAGCGCGCGGGCGATGTTGGCGGGGCTGAGGTACTGCGTGTAGTCGGGCATCGTGACCGTGCGGTACACGACGGCGGACGAGGTGTCGTCCTTCGGAGCGGGCTCGTCGCCCGTTGCGGGCTCGTCCGGCTCGGTGCCGGTGAGGTCCTCGCCGGTCAGGACGCCGGGGGCCTCGGTATCGGTCCCGTTCCCGGAGCCGTTTTCGCAGGCGGACAGGACGCCTGCCCCCGCGAGCAGCAGGGAAGCGGTCAGCATCAGGCAGAGCATACGTTTGTTCATCATTTCTTTTCCCTCCTTTTAGCGGCGGACAGTGCAAGGCATACGCAGACGCCAAGTATTGCCGGCATACAGATCAGGCCGCCGCAGCCGCCTGCGGGCTGGGTGTCGGGCTCCTCGGGGGCGGTGACGTCAGGCTCGGTCGGGGGCGCGGTGGGTGCCTCGGTCGGGGCCTCGGTGAGCAGCTCCAGCACCTCGGCGGACGGTGCGCGGTACTCGCCGTGCGGCTCGGGGAGGCGCTTGAGCTGTCCGATGGCGTTCAGGATATTCTTTTCGGCGTTGTCGATCAGGTACTGCTCGTCGGAGAAGAAGCAGCCGCTGACGTCCTCGGCCAGCGCCTTCTCGACCAGATCGAAGTTGGTGTACTCGTCGGCCTTGAGCGATTTTGCCATGGCGACCGTGTCGTTGTAGGAGCCGAAGTCGGCAAGTCCCTCGAATGCCTCGGCCTCCTCCATCGTCTCGAAGAACGCGATGAAGCGGACGTACAGAGCCTCGCCCTCCTGCGACTTATGTCCGATGCGGAACCACGAGATCTGCGGGTTCTCGTCGGGCCATTTCGTCCCCTGGGTGAAGTCGATGAACACGGTCGTCCAGCAGTTGTTCTCGTAGGTGACGTTCTTCCAGATCTGGCCGCCGCCGTTGGCGTCGTAGCGGACGAAGATGTTGCCGCCGGCGCTGCGGTCGGTCGGGCACTCGAAGTAGTACCGCATCACGCAGTAACGGTACTTGCCGAGGTCCAGATGGACGAGGCTGTAGTACGGGTCAAATCCCGCGCCGTTCGGGGCGTAGGTCATCTTGACGCCGGCCTCGCCGTCGATTTCGGCGAAATCGAGCGTCGTCTGGTTGAGCGGCTCGCCGCCGGACTTGCAGTTGTTGGCGTCCGACGCGTCAAGCCACAGGTAGTAGCCGATGCCGTGTTCCTTGTCCACGGCGGCTCCCGCCGAGACACAGATCACGGCCGACGACACGGTGACGCAGACCAGAAGAAGAAAAGTCAGCAGTTTTTTCATGATTGACTTCCTTTCCGTATGAAATTTATTACATTATACAACATCGCCCCCGAAAAAGCAAGTGACAGATTCCACAAAAAATATGGGGATGCGCCGGGGCTATGCTCCGGGGCGGGGATGCGCCGGGGATGCGCCGGGGCTCTGCCCCGGGCCCCGCTTAAGGGCTTCTTGAAAGAAGCCCTTAAGAATCTGCAAGAACTTTCATACAGGGTCAAAGATTGACCGAGGTTTGGTTTACGCCGAACGGGATCGGTGGGTGCCGTCTTGGGCGCCAAGGTTCCCGGAAACGCCTACGCGGGGGCCCCTGACCCCGCTCGGGATCGGGCAGATGGCATCTGCCCGATCCGTGCAGATTTGGAGGAACGCCTCGCGCCTCCGGCGCTCGGGGACCTACCCCCCGACCCCCTCCCGTGCGCGGGAGGGGGAGAAGATAATATCTTTTAC
>JAKSPU010000163.1 GCA_024404505.1 Clostridia bacterium | reverse complement strand
GCGGGGACCCCTTACCCCGCTCGGGATCGGGCAGATGGCATCTGCCCGATCCGTGGAGATTTGGGGGAACGGAGGACGCGTTCTCTTGCGCCCCCGCAGGATGAGGATGCAGGGAGAAGGGCCGCCCACGGGCGCGGCTTCTCCGGGATGAGGATGCAAGGAGAAGGGCCGCCCACGGGCGGCCCTTCTCCTTGCTTACATAATAGAGATTCCCCCCGCCCGTGGGGCGGGGGGACAGGGGGGTGGGAAAAAAGTTCAGCACCACTTCCGGCGATGCCGAAACGCCCGGCCTCCGGCGTCATAGCGCCGGTCTTCCTCTGTTCCCCGCCCCCGCAGGCGCGGCTTCTCCGGGATGAGGATGCAAGGGGAAGGGCTGCCCACGGGCGGCCCTTCTCCTTGCTTACATAATAGAGATTCCCCCCGCCCGTGGGGCGGGGGGACAGGGGGGTGGGAAAAAAGTTCAGCACCACTTCCGGCGATGCCGAAACGCCCGGCCTCCGGCGTCATAGCGCCGGTCTTCCTCTGTTCCCCGCCCCCGCAGGCGCGGCTTCTCCGGGATGAGGATGCAAGGGGAAGGGCTGCCGCAGCAGCCCTTCCCCTTGCTGAGAAAGTAAAAAATCTCCCCCTCCCGCGCACGGGAGGGGGCAGGGAGAAGCCCCACAAAGGGTATTTTCACCGTGCGGAATCTCCCCCTCCCGCGCACGGGAGGGGGCAGGGGGTGGGCCCCCGAGCGCCGATGGCGCGAGGCGTCCTCCGTTCCGGGTCCACCGTCCCCGCAGGATGAGGGTGCAGGGAGAAGGGAGTAGCGTATCCGTGGTGCGGTCCTTTTTTCCCCCAAAACCTTGACAAAAACCGCTTTCTCGTGTATAATGAAAGCAGAATGGGCGAAATCCGCCTTCGGCGGACTCTCCCTGACTTCATCACGATCTATGCTGCCGGAAACGGCACGGAAGGGGTTATTTTATGGAAACTGCCACACTCTCTCATCTTCAGCATCAAGCGGCAATGATCCGTCTCGGCATCCTTGACGGCACGCACGCCGCGTCGTCCGGCCATCCGGGCGGCTCCCTGTCCATCGCCGATATCCTCTCATACCTCTACTTTGCGGAAATGCGGGTCGATCCCGCCAACCCCGCGTGGGAGGACCGCGACCGCCTCGTCCTCTCCAAGGGCCACGCCGCGCCCGCGCTCTACGCCGCGCTCGCCTGCCGCGGCTACTTCCCCTTTGAGGACCTCAAGACGCTCCGCCGCGTGGACTCCTGCCTGCAGGGCCACCCCGACATGAAGCACATCCCCGGCGTCGATATGTCGTCCGGATCGCTCGGTCAGGGCATCTCCGCCGCCTGCGGCATGGCGCTTGCCGCCAAGCTCGCCGGTAAGGACTACCGCGTTTACACCATCGTCGGCGACGGCGAGAGCGAGGAGGGCCAGGTCTGGGAGGCGCTCATGTTCGCCGCCCGCTACGACCTCGACAACCTCTGCGTGATCTTCGACTGGAACGGTCTGCAGATCGACGGCCCCATCGACCAGATCGTCAATCCCGCCCCCTACGACAAGAAGCTCGAGGGCTTCGGCTTCCACGTCATCAACATGGACGCGCACGACTTCGGTCAGATCGAAAACGCCTTCAGCGAGGCGAAGACCGTGAAGGGCAGGCCCACCGCCGTCATCGCCAAGTCGATCAAGGGCAAGGGCGTTTCGTACATGGAGAATCAGGTCAAGTGGCACGGCTCCGCCCCCAACGACGAGCTGTACGCCAAGGCCGTCGAAGAAATCAAGGCGCAGCTGTAAGGAGGTCATGAGTTATGGGATATATCGATACTTTGAAGCTCGGCGACAAGGTCGCCACCCGTGAGGCTTACGGCAAGGCGCTGTGCGAGCTGGGAGAGACCGAGGACTTCGTCGTCCTTGACGCCGACCTCGCCGAGGCCACCAAGACCTGCTACTTCAAGAAGGCCTTCCCCGACCGCTTCTTTGACTGCGGCATCGCCGAGGGCAACATGATCGGCGTCGCCGCGGGCTTAGCCGCTGCCGGACGCAGGGTCTTTGCCTCCTCGTTCGCCATGTTCGCCGCCGGACGCGCCTTCGAGCAGATCCGCAACAGCGTGGCGTATCCCCGTCTGAACGTCAACGTCTGCGCGACGCACGCCGGCATCACGGTCGGCGAGGACGGCGCGACGCACCAGTGCCTCGAGGATCTCGCCCTCATGCGGACGCTGCCCGGCATGACCGTGATCAACCCCTCCGACGCGGTCGAGGGTGCGCTGGCGCTGAAGGCCGTGCTGGAGCTGGACACGCCCTGCTACGTCCGCTACGGGCGCTATGCCGTTCCCGTGATCCACGATCCCGCGACGTACAAGTTTGAGCTCGGCAAGGCCGATCCCGTGCGCGAAGGCTCCGACGCGACGATCATTGCGACGGGCATCATGGTCGCAATGGCGATGGAGGCTGCCGAAAAGCTGGCCGCCGAGGGGATCTCGGTGCGCGTGTTGAATATGCACACGATCAAGCCTCTTGACGTGGCAGCCGTGGAGGCCGCCGCGCGGGAGACCGGTGCGATCGTGACGGCCGAGGAGCACAACATCATCGGCGGTCTCGGCTCCGCCGTGGCCGAGGCGGTCGGCGAGACCTGCCCCGTGCCGGTTTTGCGGGTCGGTGTGGCTGACGAGTTCGGCCGGTCCGGCAAGGTGCCGCCGCTGCTGGAGCTGTACGGGCTGACGGCGGAGAAGATTATTGAGAAGGTCAAGGATTCGATCACGCTGAAGTAAAGGTCTGGCCGGTGCCGGCTTCCTTCACCTTTGATTAGCAGAAAGTTTTTTCCCCCACCCCCCCGGCCCCCCGCCCGGCGGGCGGGGGGAGAAGTAAAGTGAATATTTGCAAGGGGCCTGCGGCCCCTTGTATCCCCGCAGGGACGCGGGGGCGCGGGGTGCCGCCGTCCGTGCATTGGCTGCCGTCAAGCCCGTCCGGCGTAAACGGAACCTCATTTAATTCATTGTCCGAAAAGTCTTTGAAGAGTCCAGAGAAACTTTCTTCAGAAAGTTTCTTTGGCGTTCCCCCGTTCCCTACTAAAAATACTAAAAGGAGAACTACCATGTCACAGGCAAAATGGATCTGGTACAACGGTGATTTTGAGCTGTATCACAGCATGAAGCTGCACACGAGGCGTGAGGAGTTCGGATGCGAGTATCCGCCGATGTGGGCGCTGTCCGCGCCGTACCCGAACGTCCGATTCCGGAAGGAATTCCACGCGGACGAATGGTTCGATTTCACGGTCGTCACGCCGCATAAGGCGTACGCTGTCGTAGACGGACAGCGGTTCCCCGTCAATCAGGCAATCCACTGCGGCCCCGGCGACCACGGCATCCTCGTCGTGATCCTCGCCACCGAGGGCTTCCCCACCATCTTTATCGACTCTCCCTGCCTCGTCACCGACGAGACGTGGACCTGCGACCGCCTTGCCGGTGACTTCATCCCCGTCGGCGCGGCCCCCGCCTACACGTCCCCCGACGACGACCCCCGCAGATTCGCCTTCGCCTACGAGTCCAAGACGCCCGTCAAGACCACCGAAACCGAGGAGGGCACCCTCTACGACTTCGGTAAGGAGATGTACGCGCTCGTCCGCATCAAGGACGCAGACCCCGCCGCCTCCATGCGCGTCGTCTACGGCGAGTCCGCCGAGGAGGCCACCGACCCCGCCTTCGCCCTCGTCCGCGAGACCGTGACCGGCAGGTCCGAGTATACCCTCGCGGGCCGCGCCTTCCGCTTCATCTGCATCAGAGGCGGCAGTAAGGGCATGACGGTCAGCGCCGACTACGAGTACCTCCCCATCGAGGACCGCGCCTCCTTCCGCTGCAACAAGCGCGAGGTCGGCAGGATCTGGGACGTCTGCGCCTACACCCTGCACCTTAACTCCCGCGAGTTCTTCCTCGACGGCATCAAGCGCGACCGCTGGTGCTGGTCCGGCGACGCCTACCAGTCCCATATGGCCTCCCGCTACCTCTATTTCGATCCCGAGATCAGCAAGCGCACCATCATCGCGCTGCTCGGCAAGCCCCCCTACGCCCAGCATATCAACACCATCAACGACTACTCGCTGTACCTCATCATCAGCGCCTACGAGTACTACTACGCCACCGGCGACGCGCAGTTCATCCGCGTCTACTACGACCGCCTCAAGGCGCTCTACGACTTCTGCGAGGGCCGTCTGAACGACGAGGGCTACGTCGTCGGCCTGCCCGGCGACTGGATCTTCATCGACTGGTCCGACATGGACAAGGGCGGCGCCCTCTGCGCCGAGCAGATCCTCCTGTGGCAGTGCCGCAAGGCCATGGCCGCGCTCTCCGGGCTGGTCGGCAAGGACGGGTCCGGCTATCTCAAGAAGGCCGACGCGCTCAAGAAGTCCATCATGAAGGACTTCTGGCGCGAGGACCGCGGCGGCTTCATCGACTGCTACACGACCGGCCGCGAAAGCCTGACCCGCCACGCCAACATCTTCGCCATCATGTACGACTTCGTGTCCGAGACGCGGGCGAAGAAGATCGTCCGCTGCGTGCTGGAGAACGACTCCGTCACGCAGATCACCACGCCTTACTTCGAGTTCTTCGAGCTGTGCGCGCTCTGCAAGATGGGCAAGCTCAAGGCTGCCCAGCAGAAGATCGAGTCCTATTGGGGCGGCATGGTCAGGCTCGGCGCGACCTCCATCTGGGAGGAGTACATCCCCGAGCATGAGGGCATCGAGCATTACGGTATGTACGGCATGAAGTACGGCTGCTCCCTGTGCCACGCGTGGGGCGGCGGTCCGATCTACCTGCTCGGACGCTACTGTCTCGGCGTGTACCCGACGTCCGTCGCGTACAAGACCTTCACGGTCGAGCCGGACAGAGGTCAGTACAAGCACGTCGAGGGCAGCGTCCCGCTGCCGGAGGGCGGCACTGTGTCCGTGAAGATGGACGCTCATTCCTGCACCGTTCTGGCTGACCGCGAGGGCGGCACGCTGAAGGTGAAGGGGAATTCTTATGCCATTCCCTGCGGGCAGGAGCTGAAGGTCACGTTCTGACAGCTGTTCCCCTGCGCAGAACCGCTTGGCAAAGGTTCCGATTGGTTTTCTTTCCTCCGCCCGCCGGGCGGGATCTCGCGTGTCCGCGTCCGGGGGCCCACCCCCCCGGCCCCCTCCCGTGCGCGGGAGGGGGAGATTGTTTACTTTCTCAGCAAGGGGAAGGGCTGCTGCGGCAGCCCTTCCCCTTGCATCCT
>JAKSPU010000162.1 GCA_024404505.1 Clostridia bacterium | reverse complement strand
AGCTGCTTGATGGCGGCGGGACGGTACACGTCGCAGGCGACGAGCAGCGGGCGCTTGCCCTGCTTCTTGTACATACCGGCGAGCTTGCCGGCGTGGGTGGTTTTACCTGCGCCCTGAAGACCGACCATCATGATGACGGTGGGGGGCTTGGACGAGATCTCCAGCTTGGCCTGCGAGCCGCCCATGAGGCGTGTCAGCTCCTCGTTGACGATCTTGATGACCTGCTGGCCGGGCATGAGGGATTCCATGACCTCGGAGCCGACGGCGCGGTCGGTGACGATCTTCACGAAGTCCTTGACGACCTTGAAGTTAACGTCTGCCTCGAGCAGGGCGAGCTTGACCTCGCGCATACCGGCCTTGACGTCAGCCTCGGTCAGCGTGCCGCGGTTTTTGAATTTCTTGAAGGCGTTCTCCAGCTTTTCGGAGAGACTTGAGAACATAGCCATTTGGTTTTCCCTCCTCTCTTGGGGGTGGATGGGCGGACGGACGTCGACTCAGCCGAGGATACCGACAAGGGATTCGATCTCCCGGCGAAGCTCGTCAGGCAGGGGAGCGGTCGATCCGTCGCACAGGGTGCGGATCCGTCCGGCACAGGCCTGCGCTTCGGTGAAGCGGCGGAGGAGTCCGAGCTTTTCCTCATAAAAGAACAGTTCGCTTTCGGTTTTCTTGATGGCTTCCCGGACCGCCTGCCGGGTCACACCGGCCTCGTCTGCGATCTCGGAAAGGGAAAGGTCGTCGTTATAGTAGAGGTCCATGAGGCTGCGGCGCTTCTCCGGCAGTATATCGCCGTAGAAGTCGAGCAGGAGACCGATCTGCAGATTCTTCTCAAACATGAGGACGTTCCTTTCACAGCGTTTTGCGCTTCCGCACCCCCGAAAAGGGTGTAAAGCAAAATGCTTTACAGATTATAGCACAGCCTTGCGGTATTGTCAATAGTTTTTCCGATATTTTTTCAAATGATTTTTCCGGGATCGCGGGAAGCCGGGGGACGGCCGATACGTTTCCGATTCTTATTACAGCGATTTTGAGGAAAAGTATTGCAATCCGTCCGGATTCATGGTACAATACATTATGGAGGTCTGTACCTTGAGGCCGGACTTCTCCGGAACGAAATCAAACATAGGAGGTTTCTATGAACATCAATACCAAGATCCGCAAGATCCGCCGTTACATCGGCATATTGAACGATACCCGCTGGGGCAGCATAACCCCCGTGACGGGCATCAGAAAACTCGACGTTCCCGATTACAAGGTCGGGCAGGAGCTGCCCCCGGCGTCCCGCTTCACGCCTCTCGCGCCCGACGGCATCTGGGGCACGGGACAGGACAGCCATACCTGGTTCCGCTTCCATCTTGATCCCGTAGGACCCGACACGTACCTCCATATCAATACCGAGCGCAGCGGCTGGGACGCAGACAACCCGCAGTTCATGTGCTACGTCAACGGTAAGCTGCGTCAGGGCATGGATACCAATCACCGTGAGATCCTGCTCGCGCCCGACACGCCTGCCGACATCTGCCTCTACGCCTATACCGGTCCCCGCATCGACCGCTGCCGCCTGACAGCCGACGTCCGCCGTCTGGATCCCGACGTCAACGGCTTGTACTTCGATCTTGAATATCCGTGGGAGATGCACCGCTTCCTGCATCCGGAATCCGACGAGTTCGTCAAGATGATCGACTACCTGTATCAGGCCGTCGGTATGCTCGATCTGTTCGATCTGAATTCTCCCGCCTATATCGAGTCCGTCAGGGCTGCCCGCGCCTTCATGGCCGAGGAGTTCTACGGCAAATACTGCCGTCAGCAGAGCACCACCACCGTCTGCATCGGCCATACGCACATCGACTGTGCATGGCTGTGGACGCTGCAGCAGACCCGCGAGAAGGTCCAGCGCTCCTTCGCCACCGTGCTGGAGCTGATGAAGCGGTACCCGGAGTACAAGTTCATGTCCTCGCAGGCACTGCTGTACAAGGACCTCAAGGAGGAGGCCCCCGACCTCTACGAGGAGGTCAGAGAGCGCATCCGCGAGGGCCGCTGGGAGTGCGAGGGCGCCATGTGGGTCGAGGCCGACTGCAACCTGTCGAGCGGTGAGAGCCTTGTCCGGCAGGTCCTGCACGGCAAGAAGTTCTTCCGCGACGAGTTCGGCGTGGAGAACCGCGTCCTGTGGCTGCCCGACGTGTTCGGCTACTCCGCCGCCATGCCGCAGATCCTCAAGAAGTCCGGCGTGGATTGGTTCGTCACCTCCAAGATCAGCTGGAACGACGACAACACCATGCCCGTGGATACCTTCCGCTGGAAGGGCATCGACGGCACCGAGATCAACAGCTACTTCCTGACCGCGCAGGACGCGAACCGCGGCGACTCCGGCAAGGGTACGACCTACGTCGCCAATACCGGCTCGCCCATGATCGCCGGCGCGTATAAGCGTTATAAGCAGAAGGACCTGAACAGCGAAGCCCTCCTGACCTTCGGCTTCGGAGACGGCGGCGGCGGACCCACCATGGAGATGCTGGAGCTGGCACGCCGCGGCGCCGAGGGCGTACCCGGCTCGCCCAACGTGAAGATCGACTTCGCGGGCGACTTCCTCAAGCGGCTGGAGGCCAAGATCGAAAACAACCCGCTGCTGCCGCTGTGGCAGGGCGAGCTGTACCTCGAGTTCCACCGCGGCACCTACACGTCGCAGGCACGGAACAAGAAGGGCAACCGCAAGTCCGAGTTCCTGCTCCAGAAGGCCGAGCTGGCGTCCGCAGTCGGAAACGCGCTGTGCGGTCTGCCCGTCCCGAAGCAGGAGATCCACGACGCGTGGGAGAACGTCCTGACGCATCAGTTCCACGATATCATCCCCGGCTCGTCGATCCATGAGGTCTACGCGGAGAGCAACGAGGCGTATGCCGCCATCGCAAGGACCGGAAAGGGCATTATCGGCCGCGCCGAGACCGCCGTGTCCAAGGGCTTCTGCTGGCGCCGAGGCTGGGTCGTGTTCAACCCGACCTCCTTCGGCGGTGACAAGCAGGTCACGATCGACGGCAAGTGCGCCATCGTGTCCGGCGTGCCGCAGAAGGGCTACCTCGTCACCGATACCTTCAAGGCCGACAACCATATCACCGTGGACGGAAACGTTGTCGAGACCGACCTCTTCCGCGTGACCTTTGACGACGCATGGCAGATCACGTCCATCGTCGACAAGAGAGCCGGCAGGGAAGTAGTAAAGGGCGGCGCCGCCAACGAGCTGCGCGTCTACATCGACTACCCCGACACCTACGACGCGTGGGAGTGGCAGGCATACTCCGCCGCCGCCGAGAACTACCGCACCGTGACCGACGTGCAGTCGGCTGTCGTCGTCGACGACGGCGCGCGCAAGGGCATCCGCATCGTACGGAAGTTCATGAATTCCACCATTGAGCAGACGATCTGGTTCTACGACACGCTCGGCAAGATCGAGTTCGAGACGAACGTCGATTGGCATCAGCGCCACCAGATGCTCAAGGCCGTGTTCCCCGTGGACGTCAACGCCGACAAGGCCACCTACGAGATCCAGTTCGGTTCGCTCGAGCGCCCGACGCACCGCAACACCAGCTGGGACGAGTCCAAATTCGAGGTCTGCGCGCACAAGTACGCCGACCTGTCCGAGGGCGGCTACGGCGTGTCCCTCATCAACGACTGCAAGTACGGCCATGACATCCACGAGGGCGTCATGCAGCTGTCCCTCCTGCGCGGCGCGACCTACCCCGACGAGGAGGCCGATCAGGGTGAGCAGTCTTTCACCTACGCGCTCTGCCCGCATACCGGCAGCCTTGCCGACAGCGACACCGTCCGTCTGGCGTACGAGCTGAACGATCCCGCGACCGCCGTCCGCGCCGCAGGACGCTCGACCACGCTCCCGATGTCCTACTCTGCCGTTTCCGTCGACAGTGACCACGTCATCTGTGAGACGGTCAAGCCCTCCGAGTACGGCGACGATACCGTCATCCGTATGTACGAGTGCCGCAACGAGCGCGTCACGGCGACCGTGAAGCTCGGTCTGCCGCACGCCAAGGTGTTCCTCTGCGACCTGTCCGAGAACGAGCTCGAGGAGCTGCCCGTCACCGACGGTGCGTTCACCTACCGCTTCGGCGGCTTTGAGATCGCGTCGTTCAAAATCAAAGCGTAAGGAGAAGACTTATGAAACGGAGGATCATCACAGCCATGCTGACCGCACTGACGTTGACACTCGGCGCGCTGACCCCCGTCTTTGCGGCATCCGTGACCAAACCCTCCACGAAGGATCTGACCCGTGACCTCCGCATCGGCGAGGTGGGGACGACCTACTACGTCTCCTCCTCGGAGGGATCCGACGATCAGGACGGCCTGACGGAGGACTCCGCGTTCGGGACCTTCGCACCCTTTGCCGACATCGTTCTGGGCCCCGGCGACTGTGTGCTGCTCAAGCGCGGCGACGTGTGGCACGAGCGGCTGCTCATCCGGGGCAGCGGAACGAAGGATGCGTGGATATTCGTCGGCGCCTACGGGAAAGAAAGCGCCCCCGCGCCCGAGATATCCCTGAACAACGACCGTGACGATATCTGCATCCTCGTTTCCGATATCCTCTCCGGGACCTGGAACACGAACGGCTTCGACTATATCTGGATCGACGGTCTGAAGTGCAGCCATTCCTGCCTCGGCATCTACTTCCGTGCCGCGTACAGCGCGTACAACAAGGGCGTGCGCGTCACCAACTGCACCTTTGAGGACATCAACTGCCCCGACCTCATGAACGAGGCGCTGACCGATATCTCGTGGATCGGCAAGCCCAAGGGGAACCTGCCCACCGTGTCCGGCGGGCGGGTTTCCCAGACGGGCGGCGGGGCGTATGAGTACGTCTGGCCGACCGCGATCAATATCGGCGGACGTCCCATCGTCGCCATGGCCGCCGTCACCATAGCCGGTAAGTGCGAGCCGACCAACAAATTGAGCGGCATCGAGCTGTACCAGAACGAGTTCCGCGACACGGTCATCGCCGTGGGCGCGAACGCCTACTATATCCACTACGGCGCCGGTCCCGACCAGTGCTACACCTATACGACCGATTGGCGCATCGACGGCCTGACCGGCGTGAATACCATGACCATGCTCAACGTCGACTCCGCCGACCTCGGCTGGGACGGGACGGAGACCAGCGAGTGGGGCGTCATCTCTCACGTGCAGGCGCTGTCCGGCATGGAGAAATACACCATGTCCGCCGGTACGACGCAGGCGCTGTTCTCCAACTGCCGCAACGGAT
>JAKSPU010000161.1 GCA_024404505.1 Clostridia bacterium | reverse complement strand
CCCCGGGATGAGGAGACCGAGGAGAGGGGGCGCCGCAGCGCCCCCTCTCCTCGGTGAAAGATAGTTTCTTCTCCTCCTCCCGCGCACGGGAGGGGGCAGGGGGTGGGCTCCCGAGCGCGGAACGCGCGAGGATACGCCCCGGCGGCGGGATGAAGCATGAGACGGCAATGCCCATGAAGCCGCAAAATCCGCACCGGACGACAGGTACCGTCCGGGAACGGCGGCGGAGTTGCTGTAAGCGGCAACGATTTCTTGCCTCCCGGCAGAAAAAACATCATTTTCCATCTTGCCAAACGCCGCAGGTTGTGCTATAATATATTCTGTATATATGTTTATATCCGTCAATTCCCGTACCGGAAAACATACGTGATTGAGATCGGAGGCTGAAATATGCAGTTTGCCATGGAAACGGGAGGCGAGGCCGTCAAGGCGGCCCGCTGGAATCTCGTCGCTTACATCATAGACAGATTCGACCTTGCCGGAACGCCCGCCGCCGTGGCGGTGGTGTTCGGCGGGGTGCTTTTGTGCATCGTGACCGCGTACCTGCTCGGCAGCCTGAACTTCGGCGTCATGATCTCGCAGAAAAAGTTCCACGACGATATCCGCACGCACGGCAGCGGCAACGCCGGTACGACCAATATGCTGCGGACCTACGGCCTCAAGTACGCTCTCCTGACTATGCTCGGCGATATGCTCAAGGCCGCCGCTGCCGTTGCCCTCGGCTACCTGATCTTCAATATGCAGACCGAGTATATGCAGGACGGCAAGCTCCTGCAGGTCATCGGAGATAAGCCCGGCGCCGCCATCTCCGGCCTGTTCGTCGTGCTGGGACACATCTTCCCCTGTTTCTTCCACTTCAAGGGAGGCAAGGGCGTGGCGACCGCCGCCGTGGTCGCGCTGATGATCAACCCGTGGGTCTTCCTGATCCTGATCGGCATTTTCGTCATCGTCGTAGCCTTCACCAAGTACGTGTCGCTCGGCTCCGTCATGGGCGTGTGCCTGTACCCGATCTTCCTGTCCGCGTTCGAGGCGCAGAAGGCGTCCTACTCCGTGACGGCGGCGGCTGTCATCATCGCCATACTCATCACCTATATGCACCGGGAGAACCTCAAGCGGCTGTACCACGGGGAGGAATCCAAGCTCTCCTTCAAGAAAAAGCAGCCCGAGCTCGCGGACGGGGCCGATCCCTCCGCGCTGACGGGCAAGGCCAAAAAGGCCGCGCAGAAGCAGGCGCATGAGGAACAAAAGAAGATCGACGCCGAGCTGGCGGCCCGGCAGGCCGAGGACGACAAAATATGGACGGACGACAAGTTCGTCACCTGCGCCGGCTGCGGTCAGGTGATCCCCGTCTCCCGTCGGAAATGCGCCTACTGCGGCACGGTCAACGCGCAGTACGTGCCGGACCCCGGCGAGCAGCCTGCCAAGGGCGGGAAAAAGAGAAAGTAAGGTTTGGGGAAGCATATGGCATCCGTGATTCAGAATAACGCGCCGGGCGTCCTCAGGGACCTGCTGGTTTCAGCCGCCCGCGCACAGCTGCTCGAAAAAGCCGTGCTGTCCAAATGTCAGGATCCCTCCGTGGTGCGCCTGCTGCTCACGCCGCGCCGCATCAAGGGCGCGGACGTCCTGCAATGCGAGACCTTCCGTCAGGCTGAGGTAGCCGAGGTCAGGGGGAAGGGGAAGCCGGTGCAGGCGGGACAGGAGAATCTGCCGCTGTCGGACGGCACCCTTCCGGACAGGCTGGACGCGCTGATCGCGTCCGCCGACCAGATCAACGTGTTTACCACCGCCGGGACCTGCGAATTCAAGCGGTCAAAGGGCGGGAAAGAGGTGCTGGTCGGCGCCTCTCCGATCCTTGCCGCGCTGAGACCGGACGCCGAGGCCGACGACATGCCCGCGCCGAAAAAGGTGGTCATCGGCGGCAACGACCGCGTCAAGAACCGCATCCTCACGGGCAGCGAGCCGTTCCTCGTCCGGCTGGGCGTCAGCGATGAGAACGGCCGCGTCCACGACAAGAAGCAGCCCAAGTTCCGCCAGATCAACCGCTTCCTCGAGCTGATCCGGGACGTGGAGGCAAGCCTGCCCGCCGAGGGCACACTGCACATCTGCGACCTCTGCTGCGGCAAGAGCTACCTGTCCTTCGCCGTCTACCACTACTTCACCGCCGTCCGGGGCCGCACCGTCAGCATGGTCGGCGTGGACATGAAGGCCGAGGTCATGGACGACTGCAACACCATCGCCCGCGATCTGCACATGGACGGGCTGTCGTTCGTCTGCGCGGACTGTCGCTGTACGAATCCGACGAACCGGTGGACATGGTCATCTCGCTGCACGCCTGCGACGTCGCCACCGATCTCGTGTTGAACAAGGCCGTCGGCTGGCGCGTAAAGGTGATCCTTTCCACGCCGTGCTGTCACCACGAGATGAACCGGACGCTGGATTGTCCGGCGCTGTCCTTCATCGCTGACCACTCCATGCTGCGGCAGAAGCTGTGTGACGCCGCGACCGACGCGCTGCGTCTCAAGCGGCTGGAGGCGAACGGCTACGAGGTCACCGCGCTGGAGCTGATCGACCCCGAGGAAACGCCCAAGAACGTCATGCTGCGGGGCATCCTCCGGTATGATCCGGCCTCCGCCCGCTGCAGGAGGGCGGCAGAGGAGTATGCCGCGGCCAAGGCGTTCCTGCTCGGCGGGAGCGCGGACAAGACCATGGTCTGACCCGAGTCGCAAAAGGACCGTGAGGGGAAGGATATGTTCAAAAAACTGTTTGAAAAGCTGACCAAGAGCAGCAATCCGGAGTCCAGCCGCTACCGCCACGACATGGCGAAGCAGATATGCGGCCACCACATCCGGTACATCACCGAGAAAAAGAACGACGTGGACGAGGTGATCGGCCGCGACGGCAGCCTCAACATCAAGGACGACTGCCTGATCGTCTCCACGCCCGCGGATACCATCCTGCGCTGCCGCATCGACGAGATGCAGGCGTGGGAACTGCTGTCGCACGACGGCGTTGTCATCACCGCGCCGGACATCGAGCACGGCGGCGTCGAACGCACGATCATCGTGTTTTACGTCTACTACCGTTAAAGGAAGGAAGTGAGCGTCATGCTGCTGGCCGTGGACATCGGCAATTCCAGCATATCCGTCGGGCTGTTCGACTCCGACACCGCGGAAAGCGGCCGCCCCGCCCTGCGCATGAAGGCTAAGCTGGCGTCCGACACGCGCAAGTCCGCGGACGAGTACCGTATGCTGCTGCGGGGCCTTCTGACCGACGCGGGCTTTTCGACGAGTGACGTGACCGTCGCCGTGCTTGGCTCGGTCGTACCGACGCTCACGCACACGCTGCGCGAATCCGTGGAGCGGTTGTGTCCGCCCGCACCCGGCGGGACGCCGGTGACCGTGCGCGTCGTCGGCGAGGGGATGCGCTCCGGCATCGGGCTGATGGTGGACGATCCCGCCCAGCTCGGCGCGGACATCGTGGCGAACGCGGCAGCGGCCGTCTGGCTGTACGGCGCGCCCGTCATCGTGCTGGACTTCGGCACCGCCAACGTGATGACCGCGGTCGACACCCGTAAGTCCATGATCGGCGTGTCCATCGCGCCGGGGCTGCGGACGTCGCTCGACGGTCTGCGCCGGGAGGCCGCGCGGATGCCGTATATCGAACTGAAAGCCCCCTCGTCCTCGCTCGGACGCAGCACGGAGGCCGCCGCCCGCGCGGGCGTCGTGCTCGGCAGCGTCTGTATGACGGACGGTATGGTCGGGCGCGTGCTCGCGGAGTACGGCCTGCCGGAGTCGACGCCGCTCGTGGCGACCGGAGGTCTGGCACACATGGTCGCGCCGGCGCTTGCGCGCAAGGCGCAGATCGAGCCCGACCTGACGCTGTACGGCCTCTTTCGTATGTACGCGCTGACGGCGGCCAAGGAAGCCAAGGCCGAGAAAAAGTAACCGGATGATCCGTTCCCCGAAGCGGGGGACTGTTCATAGAAAAAATCTACGCGCCGCACCCGCACGGGGCGGCAGCACGGGGTGGAAGTCCCCGGAGGAGAAACCGATATGTCCAGAAAAGAAAACAAGAAAAGGCTGCATCAGATGGTACTCGCGGCTGTATTGATGGCCATTCTGATCGTCATGAGCATCACTCCGCTCGGGTACCTCAAGGTCGGTCCGCTCGAGATCACCTTCCTGACCATTCCCGTGGCGGTCGGCGCGGTCATTCTCGGCCCGTGGTGGGGACTGTTCCTCGGCTTCGTGTTCGGTATGACCAGCGTTCTGCAATGTGTATTCGGCAGCACGACGTCGTTCTTCCTCGCGCTGTTTGAGATGAATCCGTTCGGGCTCGCGTTCACCTGTCTCGTCCCGCGTATGCTGATGGGCTGGCTGACCGGTATGATCTTCCGCGCGCTGGCGCCGCTCGACAAGACGCGCATCTGGTCATTCCCCGCGGCGACCTTCTCGGCGGCCGTGCTGAACACCGTTTTGTTCGTGTCCTCCCTGCTCGCCTTCTTCGGCCGTTCCGACAGCATCCTGTCGATAGGCGACTCCCTCGGCAAGATCATCTGGACGATGGTCGGCGTGAACGGGCTGGTCGAGATGGCCGTCTGCTGCGTGGTGGGCGGTGCGCTCGGCAAGGCGCTCTCCGGCTTCGTCCCGCCGGAAGCCTACGACAAGGACTGACGTCCCCATTCTATATACTGAAAGGCGATTCATATGCCTGCAACCGAAAAAAGACGCCTCTGCGTCCGTTTTGAACTGATCGACAATATCAAGTCCGCCGTGAAGAGGGCGGCGGACGTGAAGACCGCCGTGAAGACAGAGATCCGCGACAACCTCGATGCCGTCAAGCAGCGCGACCCCGCCGCCAAGAGCGACGTCGAGACGCTGCTCCTGAATCCCGGCGTTCACGCGATCCTCGCGTACCGCGTCGCGCACAAGCTGTGGCAGGACGAGCATTTTCTGGCCGCCCGCACGGTCAGCACGGCTGCCCGCCACGCGACGGGCATCGAGATCCACCCCGGCGCGACGATCGGCAGGGGCCTGTTCATCGACCACGGCATGGGTGTCGTCATCGGCGAGACCGCCGAGATCGGCGACAACTGCACGCTGTATCAGGGCGTGACTCTCGGCGGTACCGGCAAGGACATCGGCAAGCGCCATCCCACGCTCGGCAACAACGTGCTGGTCGGCTCCGGCGCGAAGGTGCTGGGCCCTTTGACCATCGCGGACAACTGCAAGATCGCCGCCGGCGCCGTCGTGTTGGCGAACATTCCGGACAACTCCACTGCCGTCGGCGTCCCCGCGCGCATCGTGCGCCGCCACGGGCGCAAGGTCGCGGACGACCTCGATCAGGTGCATATCCCCGACCCCGTCGC
>JAKSPU010000160.1 GCA_024404505.1 Clostridia bacterium | reverse complement strand
TGAACGCGTAGCTCACGGTTGCGGCAGCCTGGTTACCATCCATGGACACTTTTTTTCTGGTTACGAAAGCCATTGGACGTATTCCTCCTATTAGTAATAGTTTTACGGCTATATGATACCACAAATCCGGCCAAATGTAAAGGTCTTTTTGAAATTTTCAAGGATTTGGAGCGAAAAACTTTATATTCCGACCGCGCCTCTTGACGAATCCCGAAAACCATGATAAAATAAGAAAGCGATTTGATGATAATGTGCCGGAAAGGCACAAGAATGGAAAAAAATGGAAAACATTGAATTTACCGACAAGCAGGCATCGCCTTTCGATATGGAAACCTCCGTCGCCGTCGTCGGCGCCGGACACGCCGGCATCGAAGCCGCCCTCGCCTGCGCCCGTCTCGGTGTTGACACGACGCTGCTCACCATGTCCCTTGAGTCCATCGCCAATATGCCCTGCAATCCCTCCATCGGCGGGACCGCGAAGGGCCACCTCGTCTATGAGATCGACGCGCTCGGCGGCGAGATGGGGCGCGCCGCGGACGTTGTCACGCTGCAGAGCCGCACGCTGAATCTCGGCAAGGGCGCGGCGGTCCACTCCAAGCGCGTGCAGGCGGACCGCGCCGCTTATCACACGCTCATGAAGCACACGCTGGAGAACACGGACCATTTGCGCATCGTACAGGCGGAGGTCGTGTCCGTAACGGAAGAAACCGTTGACGGGCAAAGAAAGATCACGGGATTCACCACACGCCTCGGTGAGCGGTGGAGATGCGAGTGTATGATCCTTTGCACCGGCACCTACCTCGGAGGACGGGTGTTCGTCGGCGACAAGAACTATGCCTCCGGTCCGGACGGCTTCCTGCCCGCCGCGGGACTTACGGAGTCGCTCGAATCCATCGGCGTCCGCATGATGCGCTTCAAAACCGGCACACCCGCCCGCATACACAGGGGCTCCATAGACTTTTCTCAGCTGGAGGAGCAACCAGGCGAGGATGAGATCACGCCCTATTCCGTGCTGACGGACCCGCATAAGTTCGACGGTTTTGAGCAGGTTTCCTGCCATATCGTGTATACGAACGCGGAAACGCACCGCATCATAAAGGACAATATCAGGCGGTCCGCACTGTATTCCGGTCAGATCACCGGCACGGGCCCGCGCTACTGCCCCTCGATCGAGGACAAGATCGTCCGGTTTGCGGACAAGGAGCGTCACCAGCTGTTCGTGGAGCCGTTAGGACGGGACACGGAGGAAATGTACCTGCAGGGCTTTTCCACGTCTCTGCCGACCGACGTCCAGCAGGAGATGGTGCATTCGCTGACGGGCTTTGAGCACGCCCGCATCATGCGGTACGCGTACGCCATCGAGTACGATTGCGCCGACCCGCTGCAGCTGAACGCGGCGCTGGAATTCCGGGATCATCCCGGCCTGTTCGGCGCGGGACAGTTCAACGGGACCTCCGGCTACGAGGAGGCTGCCGCGCAGGGACTCGTCGCCGGCATCAACGCGGCCATGAGGGTGCTCGGAAAGGAGCCAGTCATCCTGACGCGTTCCGGAAGCTATATCGGCACGCTGATAGACGACCTCGTCACCAAGGGGACCAACGAGCCGTACCGCATGATGACGAGCCGGTCAGAGTTCCGCCTGCTGCTGCGGCAGGACAACGCAGACCTGCGCCTGACGGAGATCGGACACGCCTGCGGCCTGATCGGAGAGGAGCGTTATCAGGCCTTTCTGACCAAGAAGCAGGCGGAGGATGAGGAAAAGAACCGGCTCGAAACGACGTGGCTCGGTCCGGACGCGGTCAATCCGTTCCTTACGGAACACGGAATGGATCCCGTCACGTCGGGCGTATCTCTCGCCGATCTTCTCCGGCGTCCGCAGCTTTCCTATACCGATCTCGCGCCGGTCGACAAAAAGCGCCCGGAGCTTCCCACGGCTGTGTTGAAAACGGTTGAGACGGACGTCAAGTACGCGGGCTATATCCGCAGGGAATTGGCGGAAGCCGAACGGCAGATAAAGCTCGAGGACAAGAAGCTGCCGCCCGATCTCGACTATTCGCAGATCAAAGGGCTGCGGATCGAAGCCGGTCAGAAGCTGCAGAAGCTGCGCCCGCAGACGGTCGGACAGGCCTCCCGCATCAGCGGCGTGAGTCCGGCGGACATCTCCGTGCTGCTGCTTTATCTCGGGATAAGATAAACGAGGTGCTTCCATGAACGACAGAAAGTATTTTAATACGGTATTCCAAACGATTTTTGAGAAAAACGGCCTGTCCGGAATGCTGACGCCCGGCACGGTCGACGCGTTCGCAGACCTGACGGACATCATGCTGGAAACCAACGAGCATATGAACGTAACTGCCATTACGGACGTTGAAAAGATCATTCAGCTGCATTACGCGGACTGCGCTGTGTTGTCGGCCGTCATCCCGGAAGGAGCGCGCGTGCTGGACGTCGGCTGCGGAGGCGGGTTCCCCACGCTGCCGCTGGCTATCCTGCGGACGGACCTGCGGATCACGGCGCTCGACTCGACGGAGAAGAAGGTACGCTACGTGGCTGAAACGGCGGACAAGCTCGGTCTGAAGATACAGGCGCTGACAGGACGCGCGGAGGATCTCGCGGCGGCCAATACGGGATACCGGGAGCAGTTCGACGTTGTCGTCAGCCGCGCCGTTGCCCGGATGAATATATTGGACGAGTTGTGCCTGCCGTTCGTCAGGAAGGACGGACTGTTCCTGTGCATGAAGGGAGCAGCCGGACGTGAGGAGCTGGCCGAGGCCGAAAAGGGGATCGGGAAGCTCGGAGGCAGGATAGAATCCGTGACCGAATCGACGCTGTATCTGACCGACAAGCAAGAGGCGCGGTGCCTGATCGCTGTACGCAAAGAAAAGTACACACCCGGCGCATACCCCCGCACGTTTGCTAAAATCAAGAAGGCTCCGCTGTGATGTTCCACGTGGAACGTCACGGATAATGTTCCACGTGGAACGTGCAGACAGGATGCATTGTTCCACGTGGAACATTTTTCTAAGACGGAAACATTCATAGAAAAATAACAAACATTCGCGTCAAACCGCTTGCAAAAACAAAGGAAATGTGGTATACTGTACACCAAGAAAAGAAAAGGAGGTCAAGCAGCAACGTCAATGGGGAAAATCATTGCATTTGCCAATCAAAAGGGCGGTGTCGGCAAAACCACATCGGCTGTCAATGTGGCCGCTTCGCTCGGGATTCTCGGGTATCGCACGCTGCTGGTGGACCTGGATCCGCAGGGCAACGCGACCAGCGGAGTCGGGATCGCCAAAAAAGGCTTGAAATACACCATCAAGGACGTCCTTGCCGGGAAGATCGGTGCAGCGGAAGCCATCCAGCAGACGACATTTGACAAGCTGTGGGTAGTGCCGTGTAACATCACGCTGGCCGGTGCGGAATTCGACCTGTTTCAGGAAGAGGAAGCTCCGCAGAACATCATGAAGGACGCTTTTGCGTCCGTCAAGGATATGTTCGATTACATCATCATCGACTGCCCGCCGTCACTCGGTATGTTGACCGTCAACGCGCTGACAGCCAGCGACGGCGTCGTCGTCCCGATGCAGTGCGAGTTCTACGCACTCGAGGGATTGTCACAGTTGATGATCACGATCAAGAAGATCAAGACGCATTACAACAACGCGCTCAACGTCACCGGTATCCTGATCACGATGTATACCAACCGACTGCTGCTCACACAGCAGGTCAAGAGCGAGCTGAAACGCCATTACGAGGGTAAACTGTTCAGTACGGAGATCTCCCGCGGCGTCAAGCTGTCCGAGGCCCCCGGCTTCGGCAAGCCCGTGTACTATCACGATAAAACCAGCAAGGGCGCGAAGGAGTATATGACCGTCGCCAACGAGCTGGCTCAGCGGATCTGACCGCGGAAAGGAGACGACAATGCCGAAGAAAGCAAGCGGTCTGGGGCGGGATTTCTACTCGCTGCTGGACGATAACGCCATCGAGACTAAAAAGGAGACCGCCAGGGTTTCCCTCAAGGATCTGATCCCGCGCCGGGATCAGCCGCGTAAGGACTTTGACATGGGCGAGCTTCAGATGCTGGCCGATTCCATCCGCGAACACGGCGTGCTTCAGCCGATCCTTGTCCGCGAGAACGAGTACGAGCCGGGCAAGTATGAGATCGTGGCCGGAGAGCGCCGCTACCGCGCGGCCGGCATGGCCGGGCTTGACGAGGTGCCTGTACACATCATGACGGGTGACGATCTGGAGGTCGCCAAGGTCGCCCTGATCGAGAACGTACAGCGCAAGGACCTGAATCCCGTAGAGGAGGCGCTTGCCTATCAGGCACTCATAGAGCGCTTCGGTCTCACGCAGGAGCAGGTAGCCAAGCAGGCAGGAAAGAACCGGTCTACCATCACCAATATGCTCCGCCTGTTCGATCTGCCCGACGAGGCTGTCGAAATGGTCCGTGACGGGCGCCTGTCCACGGGACACGCCAAGGCCCTGCTCGGACTCGAGGACAAGAACGCGCTGATCCCTCTTGCACAGAAGGCTGCCGACAGGGAATGGTCGGTCAGAGAGCTGGAGAGAGTGGTCAGGCAGACCAATGAAAAGCAGGACGAGCCGGAGGAGGATCAGCCTCTCGATCAAAAGGCTGTCTACATGAAGGACCTTGAGACCCGCCTGACGGGCAGCATGGGACGCAAGGTACGCATCCACCAGACACCCCGCAAGAAAACCATAGAATTCACCTTTGAGGACGATCAGGATCTTGAGGACCTGATCAAGCGCATCGCCGGTCAGGATATTTTCAACTGAACGGCTGAAAAACACGAGATCCGCACATACTGAATATATAATAAGGAGAAAACCACCATGCTCGACATCAAATATATCAAGGAAAACCCCGAAGAGGTCATCGCCCGTCTGCAGAAGAAGGGCAAGGAAGCAAGAGAAGACATTGAAAAGATCATCGCCCTCGACGCGGAGCGCCGCGCTCTGATCGCCGAGACCGAAGCCATCAAGGCAGAACAGAACAAGACCAACAAGCTGATCCCTCAGTATAAGAAGGAAGGCAAGAACGTCGCAGAGCTGTTCGCACAGATGAAGGAGATGGGCGCCAAGTCCAAGGAGATCGACGAGAAGGTCAAGGCTGTCGAGGCGGACTTCAACACGCTGATGCTCGGTCTGCCCAACCTGCCCGACATGGACCTGCTGCCCGGCGGCAAGGAGAACAACCAGCCCCTGCGCTACTGGGGAGAGCCCCGCAAGTTCGACTTTGAGCCCAAGAATCACGTCGATCTCTGCACAGACCTCGGGCTCATCGACTATCCCCGCGGCACCAAGCTCGCCGGCTCCGGCTTCTGGATCTACCGCGGCATGGGCGCACGCCTCGAGTGGGCGCTGC
>JAKSPU010000016.1 GCA_024404505.1 Clostridia bacterium | reverse complement strand
CGAAGGAATTTTGTAAAATATGACGGAATTTATGCAAGCAGATGTGCCGTCAAGGGCTCAGCCGTGCATTGTGCGGTGATGCCTTAAGGATCCCAAGAACTTTTATACAAAAAAACATATATACACAGAACGAGACAGGCGGATGCTCTTGCGGGCACCCGCCTGTCTCGTTTTGTATAATTCTTGTTAATCCCTATTTGAAAGTTCTTGAGATTCCAAAGGACTTCTTTCAAGAAGTCCTTTAGCGGGGCGCGGGGCAGAGCCCCGCACGCTCCCCCGTTACTTCAGCTCAATGAATTCGGAGCAGGTCACGACGGTGGCCTTGTTGACGACGGAGGTGACCTCGACGTAGTAGGCGGCGGCGTCTGCAGGCACCTCGCCGGAGATCTTGCCGGTCGTCTTATCATAGGTCAGCGTGACGGTCTTCCACTCCTGATCCATGAAGGTATCGGTGTAGCCGTACTTCTGATGGCGGCTGTACGTCTGGGGAGAAGTGATGTAGTACAGCTTGGCCTTGCGGACGGTGACACCGCTCTCCACTTCGATCGCGGCATCCACGGTGCGGCCCGACGGCTGGGTCGTGAAGCCGGGCATCATGGGCGCCCCCTTGACCACGGCGTCGGCGAAGGTCATGCTCTCGGCAGGATTCCAGCCACACGAGTGGCTGTGCATCATCTGGTTGATGGCAGACAGACGGGTCTTACCGTTCTGCTTGACCGTGTCGCGGAAACTCATGGTGTTGGAGTTGACCGAGAAGCAGCTGTCGTCGTTCCAGCAGAGCCACAGGACCGGGAAGTTGACCTTATCCAACCGGTCGGCTGCGGACCACAGCTCCTGCGTGCTTTGTCCGGCGAAGTTATCCTTGATCCATGCGCGGGCCTCGGTCAGGTAGGCGGAGCCGTAGATCGGGATGGCAAAGGCAAACCTATTATCCCAGCCGATGACGAGAGATGTGATGACACCGCCCCAGCTGATGCCGGTCACGCCGATCTTGCTGCTGTCGACACGGGCATCGGCGCGGAGAATGTTATGGGCGATGATGGTCTGACCGACGGCGTGGTACATCCACATATTCTCCACCTTGCCGTCGGAGGAGCCCATGCCGTCGTTGTTGGGCGCGTTGACGTATCCGGTCTCCTTGAAGACGCCGGACAGGCCGAACGCAAAGCCCTGCGTGACCTCAGACTCACCGGCGTTGACAGCCGTCGGGAAATAACCGGTGTTGTCCATGGCGATAGCCGCGTAGCCGCGGTCGTTCCACATCTTGATCCATTGCAGGAAGGCATGACCGCCGCCGCCGTGGACCAGCACGATGGCCGGCACGGGATGCTCCGCGGACGCGCCCTCGGGGAAGCCTATATAGGCGAATACCTTGGTCTTCTGGCCGTTCTTGTCCATACCGTCGTAGGTGATAGCCTTGATATGCGTGTATCCTGCCATGGTAGGCGTGAATTCGGGGATCTCCTTCACGACCGGCGTCTCGTTCAACAATGCGGCATAAGCCTCGTCGATGGCCTTCCGCTTTTCCTCGTTGGTGGTCATATAGCCCTTTCCGCTTGCCCGGCGCCGCTCTCCGTGTACGGCGTTCGTGAGTGCAAGCTCGTCCAGAATGTAGCTGCCGTCGGTGTCACACCCGGCAGGACGGAGGTCGATCGTGATCTTGTAGGCCGTGGTGATGTCGTTCATCATGGCATACGACCAATTCTGCATGAGGCCCGAAAGCGGGAACGAGACCCAGCCCTCAAAGCCGTCCGGAATGGCAACGGCGCTGTTATCTCCCTCTCCCATGCCGGAGGCGTCGTTCTTCGGGAACGTTATTTCGGTGCCGTCACAGCGGCAGGTGATGAGCTTATTGCCGTCAAAGGCTGCCGTACCGCCGTTCCCGTCGAGGTAGATGCCGACGCTGACGGTGCCGCCGGATTGATTGGAGATCCACAGGCGCAGGTACTGATACGAGGCGGCATCGGCAAAGCCGTCCTTTACCGCCTGTGTCTGCAGCGTAAGCGACTGACAGGTCGCACCGGCGGGCAGCGTGACCTTGTATCCCTTGCCGAGATCGGTCCCCGTATCGGCGGAGGACATCACGGGATTGGTGATGCCGTAGGGCAGGTTGGTCCAATCGAGGCTCTGTATCTGCTCGGACGGCTCGCCCTCCTCAAAGGGTTGAAGGACGAATTTATCCGTCTCGGGCGGATCCGGCTCGGTCACGGCTTCGGTCTCCGGCTCCGTGGGAGCCTCGGTCGGAGCTTCGGTCGGGGCGTCCGTGACCGGGTCGGTCGGGACGTCGGTATCGGTCTCCGCCGCTTCGGCTGCGGTCGGCGTATCGGTGCCGGACGCGTCAGACGTGTCGGTCATGTCGGCTGTTTCGCCGCCCGTATCCTTGCAGCCGGCGGTCAGCACCGTCAGGCAGGCGGTCAATGCCAGCAGCAGCGAGAGCAGGCGCAGTTTGCGGGAGTGTATCATGGCAGATCCTCCTTGCGGGGTTGATTTTTCATCATTATATCACACTTCCGTTCCGTTTGCAAGGGTATTTGACGGCGAAAGGAAAAAATGGTGATGCCATAATCCATGATCGTCCTGTTCGGCGTAAACCGAATCTCGGTTAATCTTTCCCCTGTATTAAAGTTCTTGGGATTCTTAAGCCCTTCTTTCAAGAAGGGCTTAAGCGGGTGCAGGGCAGAGCCCTGCATCGCGTCCTCAGGGTCCGGGGCAAAGCCCCGGCGCGTCCTTGCCCGCACGTCTCCCCCACAAAAAGAAGCCCGCGGCTGACGCCGCGGGCTTCGGGAATCACTTCTTTTTATACTCAACGCCGCCGATCTTGATGCCGGCGTCGGTCTCCTCGTAGTTGAAGGAGCCGTCGTAGACCTTCATAGCGGCCTCGCTGATGGCGCCGCCCTCATACTCTTCGAGCGTGATGGTGATCTTGCCGTCCTTGATCTCATACTTGCCGGACGCAGAGCCGGTCAGGCCCTTGACATCGACCTTGCCGCCCTTGAAGGTGAAGGTTGCGGTCGGACCCTCGTAGGTACCACCCTTGACCTTTTTCGCGCAGGAAGCGAAGACGAGCATGACGGACAGAAGTGCCAGCGCCAGCGCGATGAACTTGACAGACTTTTTCATGATGATCTCTCCTTTGTTGATTTGATTCCGGGAGCGGAAGCACCGCTCTCCCCCATATTATACATGAATACGGACGGAAAGTCAAGGGCTTATCCCACAGAGGTTCACGTTTCGTTCAGCCGTTCCGACTTCTTCCGCCGGATCCGGTCAATAACCGCCTCCGCCGGTGCCGCCAGCACGCAGGCGGCGCAGAAGGCGATGCACAGGTACGCGAAAATATTGCCGGTCACGCTGTACAGCGTCCGCGATTGATTCATATACACGTCCCCGGCAACGTATCCGGTCAGCAGAGGATCGAGCTTTTCCTCGACCTTGCCGAGCGGCGTGATCAACGAGGATACGCCCGTGTTGCCCGAGCGGATCACGTACCGGCCCGTTTCGATGGCACGCAGCGCGGACTGCGCATTGTGCATCCACACACCGCGGGAGTCGCGGAACCAAGAATCGTTCGTGGACACGGCCAGCAGCTCCGCCCCGTTCCGCACACTGTCGAGCGCGTTGGTCTCGTAGATCGAGTCGAAGCAGATCATGGAACCGACCTTGCCGGCGGGCAGGTCGAAGACCACGCTGTCCTCGCCGATCAGGAGATCGGCATCCAGCATCCCGACCTCGGCCAGCGGCGGGATCAGGAACATGATGACAGGCCGCCACGGTACGAATTCACCGAACGGCACGGGGCTGCGCTTGTTGTAGATCACGGGATCCGTGGTGCCGTCCGGCAGTACGGCTACGACGGAGTTGAAGTCCCGTCCGGCATCGTCTCCCGTGCCGCTCGTGAACACGCCGGCCAGAATGACGGCGTCCGTTTCCTCCGCCAGCCCGTAAAGGGTGCTTTGCAGCGTCGGATTGTATTCATAATGGACAGGGAAACAGGTCTCCGGCGTGACGACCAGAACGGCTCCCTCCGCGGCTGCCTTGCGGATCAGGTCTCCGTAGATGGTTTCCGCCCGGTTGGAAGCACCGCCGCTCCATTTGTCGAGCGACGACATATTGCCCTGCGCCGCGGCAACGGTCACGGGCTGCCCCTCATCGCGGTAGGTCAGCATCCTGACGCCGCCCAGCGCGAGATTGCCGAGGAACATGGACGCCGCGAGGATCCCGCACAGACGCCTGCGGTCGGGGTGCAGCATGAGGTCCGAAAGGATCATGCCGACGGACAGCATGAGGAAGGTGACGAAATACGTCCCGAAGTACGCAGCGGACTCGACCGTGATCAGCATCCCGGTCTGCCCGAGCGGCAGTCGTCCCCACGGCACGCCGGACCAGCCGCTGTTAGCCTGCCACCATTCCAGAACCGTCCACATGGCGGCAAACAGGAACGGATGGATCAGCGTATGACGGGCCAGCCACTTCCCCCGCACCGCCAGCGCGAACAGCGGGAAAATGACAGCCGCTCCGACCGCCTGAAACATCGACAGCCCGAGCCACGCGACGACCACGACGACCACGGAGGCTGCGTCCGACAGCCCCGCAAAGGTCAGCGGGTACATATACAGAAACCAGTGGAAGATAACGAGAAAATAGCTTTCAAAGAACGCCAGCCCGTACCAATACAGCTTCCGGTACCGGACGGACTCGTCCGAGGCCAGCGTCAGTACGATCAGCCCGGACGGGATCATGGCGATCCACTCCAGCAGCCCGATCGCCGGGAACATGACGGTAAATCCGGCCAGAACGGGTCCGGCGAGCAGCAGCAGCCAGAACGCCCATTTGGGCAGAGCGCGTATCCTGTCGGTCATTCCGTTCATTTGCGTCCGTCCTTTCTGCCTGCCGGCTTACTGCCTGTCGGTTTTCCGCCTGCCGGTCTGGTGCCTGTCGGTCTGCTCTGCGCGGGACCCGCGGTCCGGCCCGCGGGGGCCTTGGCGCGGTATACCGGCAGGGGGCTGCCGTCCTCGCGCCCGAGTGCGGTCAGGTCAAAGTCCTCGGTGAACCAGATGCGGTCCGCGGGGATGCGGAACTCTTTGCCGCGGAGATAGGAGAGGCACTCCCCTTCCCCCTTGACGTCGAAACGGAGACGGTAGGCGTACAGTGCCTGAAACTTGAAGCCGGACTTCTTGTCGTCCCTGTTGACGCCGTATTTGCCGTCACCGATCAGCGGGTGTCCGATATGGGCCAGATGGGCGCGGATCTGATGCGTGCGCCCCGTGACCAGCTCGATCTCGAGCAGCGAAACGGGCTCTCCGTCAAGCGTTCCCTCGTCCACGACGCGGTACCGGGTGATGATCTCCTTCGAGCCGGGGAATTCACGATTCTCCACGCGGACAAGGTTGTCGGCGCTGTCCTTGCGGAGCCAGCCGCGCAGCTCCGCGCGCGGCATCTCCATGCGCCCGTGCGCGAGACAGAGGTAGAATTTTGACAGCTCATCCTCGCGGATCAGACGGTTCATGACGCGGAGCGCCTCTGCGTCCTTGGCGGCAATGACCATACCGCCGGTATTGCGGTCGATGCGGTTGCAAAGCGCGGGCGCAAAGGATTGCTCGTTTTCGGGATCGTATTCGCCCTTGCCGGTCAGATACGCCTGCACGTGCAGGATGAGCGTGTTCTCACCGCCCTCCGCGTCGTCGTGGACCAGCACGCCGGGCCGCTTGTTGAGCAGCAGGATATGCTCGTCCTCGTAAACGATATCCAGCTTTGGCGTGATCGCGGACAGGGCGCCGGTGTCCTTGGAGGGGACATCAAAAAACTCCTCCTTGATGAAGAGCTGTACCTCGTCTCCCTCGCAGAGGATCTGGCTCTGCTCAGCACGCGTGCGGTTGACCTTGATCTTCTTCGTGCGGATATACTTGTACATCAGGGACATGGGCAGTCCCTTGACGGCCTTGGTCAGAAACTTATCCAGACGCTGACCGGCGTCGTTTTTCCTGACAGTCAGGATCCTCATGGGATCCTCCTTTCATGCAACGGATACGGGCTGCCGCCGTGATGCGGCAGCAGCCCGTGATGCGGATCATGTAAAACTTACAGAGTGCCGAAGATACGGTCACCGGCGTCGCCGAGACCGGGCACGATGTAGGCGTTCTCGTTGAGGTGGTCATCCAGCGCGGCGCAGAAGATCTCGACGTCGGGATGCTGCTCCTGCACGACCTTGACGCCCTCGGGAGCGGCCACGAGGCACATGAAGCGGATGTTGCGGCATCCGTGCTCCTTGAGTTTGGTCAGAGCATCCGCGGCGGAGCCGCCGGTTGCCAGCATGGGGTCGACCAGCACGACCAGACGGTCCTGCACGTCGGCGGGCAGCTTGCAGTAGTATTCGACGGGCTTATGCGTCTCGGGATCGCGGTACATACCGATGTGACCGACCTTGGCGACCGGCACGAGGCTCTGAAGACCGTCCACCATGCCGAGACCGGCACGGAGGATGGGCACGATGGCCAGCTTACGGCCGGCGATGACCTTGGCCTTGGTCTTGCAGATGGGGGTCTCGATGGTGATCTCCTCCATGGGAAGATCGCGGAAGACCTCATAGCCCATGAGCATGGCGATCTCATTGAGCAGCTCGCGGAAATCCTTCGAGCCGGTCTTCTTGTTGCGCATGATGGAAAGCTTGTGGGTGATCAGGGGATGGTCGATAACGTGCAGCTCACTCATGATTATATCTCCTTCGTTCTAATAAAAAATCCTGTTTATCCGGGCGCACAAAACGCGGACACACGGGTCACTCTGTCTCCGGCTGTCCGTCCTTACGTCATACTTTGATTATTATACTCTCTTTTTTCCGTTTTTGCAAGACCTGTGACGAAATATTTTGCTTTTTCAAAAAAGTTTTACAACTT
Source organism: Clostridia bacterium (assembly GCA_024404505.1). Lineage (GTDB taxonomy): Bacteria > Bacillota > Clostridia > Oscillospirales > CAG-272 > CAMEON01. Next base: position 27,562 of record JAKSPU010000016.1, on the reverse strand, counting down.
GCGTATTTACATTATCCGGGCTGCGTGATACAATGGAAGGAGAAAAATAGATCCTCCGTGTTTTTCGTCGTTCCCCGAGTCTGCACGGATCCGGCACACCGGCGTGTAGCGCACCAAGGTGCGCGAGAACCCGAGCGGGGCAAGGGGCCCCGCGTAGGTGTTTATGAGAAAGGTGGGCGCCCACGACGGCACCCACCAATCCCGTCCGGCGTAAACCGAACCTCTGTTATTCTTTACCCTGTATAAAAGTTCTTGGGATTCTTAAGCCCTTCTTTCAAGAAGGGCTTAAGCGTCTGAAGGGCTTGCCCTTCAGAATGTGCTGGGCAGAGCCCTGCCTGGGCGCGGGGCAGAGCCCCACGAGCATATATATACAAGCCTGCATAAGAGAAAGGAGTCCGCCGTGTCCGCATTCACCGCTGCCATACTGACCGAAGGCTGCAAGGTCAACCGCTACGAATCCGAAGCCATAGCCGAAGCGCTGGAGAAGGCCGGCTTCATCATCCGCCCTTCGCACGAGGACTGCGACCTTTACGTGATCAACACCTGCACGGTCACAGCCGCCTCGGACAAAACCGCCCGGCAGACCGTGCGGGGCCTCATCAAGCGCCACCCCGGCGCTTACGTCATCCTGGCCGGCTGCTCCGTACAGGCGCACGCCGACGAGCTGTCCGCCATTCCCGGCGTGGACGCGCTCGTGGGAAACCGGCACAAGCTGGACGTGATCACAGCGGCGCTGTCACTGACGGCACAGGGCCGAAAGACCGGTACGCCGATCGTCAGCGTCCCGCCGCTGGACGGCTGTGCCTTCGAGCCCATGACCATCACACGCTTCGACCGTATCCGCCCCGACGTCAAGATCGAGGACGGCTGTGCCTGCCGCTGCACCTACTGCGCCATTCCGGACGCACGCGGCCCCGTGCGCTCCAAGCTGCCTGACGACGTGCTGCGGGAAGTCGCGGGCCTGTGCGAAGCCGGATGCCGCGAGGTCGTGCTGACCGGCATCGAGACCGGCTCGTGGGGTGCGGACCTCGATCCCGGTCCGAACGGTGAGCGGCAGACGCTCGGCACGCTGCTCTCGGCTGTCAACGACCTGCCCGGAATATGCCGCGTGCGGCTGGGATCACTGGACCCGTCGGTCATGACGCCGTCCTTCGTCGGACGCATCGCCGGACTTGCGTGCCTCGCACCGCATTTTCATCTGTCCGTCCAGAGCGGCTGCAGCCGGACGCTCGCCCGCATGAGACGCCGGTACAACGCCGATCAGGCGCTGGCCGCGCTGGAGCGGCTGCGCCGGGCGATCCCCGGCGTACAGTTCACGACCGACATGATCGTTGGCTTCCCCGGCGAAACGGAGGCCGACTTTGAGGAAACGCTGGACTTTGCCCGCAGGGTACGCTTTTTGAAGATACACGTTTTCCCGTACTCGCGGAGGAAAAACACGCCCGCCGCCGCCATGCCGGACCAGATCCCCCCGGACGTGAAGGCAGACCGCGCCGCGCGGCTGTCCGCACTCTCCGATGAGACCGGTGGTCTCCTGCTGGACGAACGGCTGGCCGCCGGTCTACTGGCAGACGTGCTGTTCGAGCGCTTCCACGGGGACTTCGTCACGGGACACACGCCGGAGTTCATGGAGGTCAAGGTCCGGAGCAGCGTCAATATCCGGGGACGGGAACAAACCGTCCGCCTGACAGGCCGGGAGGGAGATCTCCTGCTCGGCGAGCTTATTTGATAGATAAGGAAGGATCATCATGGATCAGAATCAGAATATCCCCTCGGAGCAGCCCGCTGCCCCCGCGACCGCCTTTGCGGTCAATACGGTCAACGTCCCCCCGTTTGAGAGCCACGTCATATCCGGCTTCCGCCAGCTGGACGCGTCCGCGTCAGACAGCCTCAACCGCGACCTCGGCACATCTATGACCGGGGCGCTCACGGACCGCATCATCCGCCATTACGCCTCCTTCGAGCATCGTGACCCCACCGTGGGCGAGCTGCGCCTGCTTGACGAATGCGTCCGGATGACCGGACAGCTCTCCGCGCGCGTCGGCGCGGGAGAGATGCTCACCGACAGCGGCGAAATGGCCGCGGTCTGGGCCGACGTCATGGAGCGCCGCCGCCTGCTGAACGGGAGCGGCAGCGAGCCCTGCACCGTACCCGAGCTGCTCGGTCTGCCCGGACGCTGGCTTACCCGCACGGGAGAGCGTCCCGCCGCCCCCGAAAAGCAGCTGTACATCGGCAGTGACGCCGCCGCGCACGCTCTGCACGACGCAGCCGTGCCTGTCGTCAGGCTGCAGACAGGAGACGGCACGCCTTACCTTCTGACAAGCTCCACCCCCCGCCCGGTGCTGAAACCCCTGCCCGGCGATCTGCTGGCTCTCGTCCGGGATATTGACGTCCGGACGGCGGACACGCTGCTCCGCATCCTTTCTCCCGCGCCGCTGATCGCCGAGGCCGTCCCGCTTGACGGCCGCCCCCTGTTCATGGCCGCCGCCGACGGCCTTGACGGATTGTCCGTCAAGCTGGAACGGCTGTGTGATACCGGCGCCGCCGACGCGGTCACACGCGTGTGCCGCGGTGAAGGCGTGGTATCCGGTTCGGGCCGCCTGACGCTGATCCTGCGTCTCCGCGCCGACCGACTCAGGCCCTTCTTCGACGAGGTCCGCCGGTACGGCTTCAAAGCGTCCGTGTTCGGCACCGTCGAGGCTACCGGACGCCTGACCGTATCGCAGGGACAGTACCGGATCGCCGCCATCAGCCTGTCCCTTTTGCGCGGGCTGTCCGCGCCCCGGCTGTGCCGCATCCGTCTGCCGGAAGCTGCCGTGCCGGCCCCGGACTCCGGTACGATGACAAGATCGCTGCTGTTCCGTCTGCCTCTGCCCTGCGCGGGCGAGGACGGGATCACCCCGACCGGATGCGAGACCGTTGCCGTGACCTCGGCGTATCCCGATACCTGCACCGCAGCCGGTACGGCGCTGTCCGTCGTGACCGAGGTCCTGCCGGACGACGGCACCGCCTGCCGGCGGGCCATCCGCGCATCCCTCGCCGCGATCGCCGGTCCGCTTTCCCGCGGCACCGGACGTGACGGCCTGTCGCTGTCCGTCACGCTGACCGGCAGAAAACTCTCCCCCGCCAAGGACGGACAGATGCCCGTCTCCGACGGGACGATATGGGCAGCCGCGTGCGGCCTGTACCGCGTCTCCTGCGAGCTGAAGCTGCCGATCACCTTCTCCGACGTGCGCTTCACGCTGACAGAGCAGGATACGGATTCCCTGACGGTGTGCGTCTGCGGTCCCGCCGTCCGTCAGACCGCCTATCGCGGCGCTTGTGACGCGCTGCTCCTCTGCCCCGCCCTGTCCGACGGCTCTGAGGATTGGGACGCCATCCGGCACACGGCGGACGCACTGTCCGCCCCCGCCACCCCCGATACGACCGTCAGAGCTGCCGTGCCGACCGCCGTACTGCCCGTCCTGCGTAAGGACCGCGAAGCCGATCTCAAGGCGCTGTCTGCATCTCTCGCGCTCCGGGGCATCCGATGCGTCATACATCCGGTCCGCGTGGAGATGATCACGCCTCCCGTGCCGGAGGAGACGGATACCGACAGCCCGGCGGAAGCCCCCGCACCTGTCCCGACCGTCACACAGGCATCCGCGCAGACACTGGTACAGGCGCTCGGACAGGCTGATATGCTCGTGCTGGCCATGTCCGAGGAGGACGGCAGCATCCTGTTCCGCGATCCCGCGCTCCTGACCGCGCTGACAGCCGACCGGAAGGTCGTCACGATCGGCAGCGTCTGCCGTATACTTGCCGACGCGGGCCTTCTGCCGGAAGTCCTCTCCCGCACTCCCGTAACCGTTCCCGCCGCCGGACGCATCCTGCTGATGGACTTCACCGATAAGAGCGGCTCCGTCCGGACGGTCAACCGCCTCTGCCGGACCGACCTGCTCTCATATCCCGCCGAGGCTGACCATACGTCGGTCATCCACGCAAACGGGGGCGACGTCGCGGACGGCTTCAGGGGGCTTTCCGGAGATCTGACCGCTTACGTCAACGGCCTGCCGGACTTCATAAACCTCTGACCTCCATATTCCCCGCATCTTATTCCCTCCCCCATTAAAGTTCTTGAAGAGATGAGGAGGGTGCAGGGGGGAGAAGGGAAACTTCTTTCAAGAAGTTTCCCTTCTCCCCCCTGCATTATTGTTTATTTCAATTCCACCACCGTCACTCCGCCGTCACCCTCGCCGTAGCGGCCGAGGCGGAAGGAGGCGACGCGTTTGTCGCCGCGGAGGTATTTCCAGAGCGCGTTGCGGAGCGCTCCGGTTCCCTTGCCGTGGATGAGGTGGACGGTCTGCATACCGTAGAGGATCGCGTCGTCGAGGTACTTGTCGACGGCGAACCAAGCCTCGTCGCCGATCATGCCGCGCAGGTCGATCTCGTCCTTGAAGGTGTTGGACCGCTCCACGGAGATCGACGACTTGACGGGCTTTTCGGCCTTGGCTGGCTTTTCATCCGTGAGCAGACGAAGATCGGATATCTTTGCCTTGGTTTTCAGAACGCCCGATTGGAACGTCACCGTGTCTCCCTTGGGGTCGTCCAGAAGAACGCCCTCCTTGTTGACGGTCACGAGGCGCACCCGGTCGCCTTTCTTCAGGGGACGCGGCAGGACGTAGTTCCCGTCCTCCTCGACCGGCTCGTCTACGGGATCGAACATATCTCCCGTCGCGCGCAGATGGTCGCGTACAGCCTTCCGGGCGGCATCCAGCTCCTTCGCCGCGTCGGCAGACTCCTGTGCCTTCCGCATTTTGTCCATCTGCTCGTACAGGAAATCGCAGGACGCCTTGGCGGACGCGACCATCGCGGCCGCTCTCCGGCGGGCCTTTTCCGCCTCACGCTCGGCGTTCTCCGTCTTTTTGCGGATCTCGGCTTCGGCCTCAGCCTTGAAGCGGGCATATTCCTCCTTCAGGCGTGCGGCCTCCTCCTCCTCCTTCTCCATGCGTACGCGGCTGGTCTCCAGCTGCTCGATCACGCGCTCGAACTGCTTGTTGTCCGAGCTGACCATCAGCTCGGCGCGGCGGATGATCTCCGGCGGCAGCCCGAGCTTTTCGGAAATGGCAAACGCGTTGGACTTGCCCGGCGCGCCGATGATCAGGCGGTAGGTCGGCTTGAGCGTGTCCACGTCGAACTCGCAGCAGGCGTTGCACACGCCCTCCGTGTCCAACGCGTAAGCCTTCAGCTCGGCGTAGTGCGTCGTGGCGACGCATTCCGCGCCGGCCTCGCGCACCGCCTCGATGATGGACACAGCCAGTGCCGCGCCCTCGACGGGATCCGTACCGCCGCCCAGCTCATCGAACAACACCAGCGTGCGCGGTCCGACGCGCTGGACGATGGACACGATATTGACCATGTGCGAGGAGAACGTGGACAGCGACTGCTCGATGCTCTGCTCATCGCCGAGGTCCACGAGAATGTCGTCGTACATACAGATCGTCGACGCCTCGTCGCACGGGATGTGCAGGCCCGCCTGCGTCATCAGCGCAAACAGACCGAGCGTCTTGAGCGACACGGTCTTGCCGCCCGTGTTGGGACCCGTGATGACCAGCGTGTCAAAGTCCTTCCCGAGCGTCAGATGGATCGGGACCACCTTGTCCTTGTCGATCAGCGGGTGGCGCGCGGCGATCAGGTCGACCGAGCGGTCCCCGGAAATGTGCGGCTGGACGCCCTTCATGCGGTTGGAAAGCTCTCCGCAGGCGAACGCGAACGCCAGCTCGTTGATATTGCGGTAGTCCAGCCACAGCGCGTCCGACGCGTTGCCGACGTGGGCGGACAGCTCCGCCAATATCCGCTCGATCTCGCGTTCCTCCTTGGTCTGGAGGATGCGGATCTCGTTGTTCGCGTCCACCACGGCCATCGGCTCGATGAAAATGGTCGCACCGGTGGACGAGGTGTCGTGGATCAGGCCCTTGACCTCGCCCTTGCACTCGGCCTTGACCGGGATAACGTACCGCCCGCCGCGCATCGTCACGATGTTCTCCTGCAGGTAGCGGGCGTTGGAGGTGATCAGCTTCTGCAGCGACTCCTTGATCTTCGCGTTCTCGTTCCGGATCTTGCGGCGGATGTCCGCAAGCAGCGGCGACGCCTCGTCCGCGATCATGTCCTCGGCAGGGATGGCACGGGTGATCTCCTCCTCCAGACGGCGGTCGGGGATCAATCGGTCAAAGATCTCGTCGAGTGACGTGTCGAACGGGTGATTGCCGTTGTGATAATCCTGCAGGGAGCGCGCGGTGCGGAGGACGACGGCCACGTCGATCAGCTCGCGCGTGGACAGGACCGCACCCTTTTCGGCGCGGTCGCAGGCAGCGCCGATGTCGCGGATATGCCCGAAGGACGGCACGCCCTGCGCGTCGCCGAGGCGGCGGGCGTCGGTCGTCCGGTTCAGGCGGCGCAGAACGGTATAGGTATCGGTGTCGGGCCGCAGACCGCGCGCAAGGATCTTGGCGCCCTCGGTCTCGGCGCAGTCCTCCAGCATGGCGATGATCTTGTCATACTCGAGGGTGCGTAAGGTTTTCTCGGATATACTCATGATGTCCTTTCTGTCAGAAATGACGGTGCGGCAGACGGGTCATTCCCTGCCGCGGTGAAGCAGAGCGGCGGCCAGATCACGCACGAGGCTGACGAGCGGCCGCAGATTGATGATGATAATGGCAGCGCACAGCACGGCACCCGCAGCCCACGCGGCACCGGCCGGCAGGAACGATATCTGACCGTCCGTCGCGGTGACGGCCACGGTGAGCAGGCAGAGCAGCGTGAGGTTGAGCACCGACGCGCCCAGCCGACGGTCAAACGGGATCAGCTTCCGGACGGTGGCGATACGGAGGATAAAGGCGATCAGGTAGCTGGCCAGCGTAGCCAGCGCGGCACCCATGGCGCCCATCCGGGGGATCAGCAGCCAGTTCAGCGCGATATTGAGGCTTGCGGCACAGATCGCGGTGATCATGGACCAGATCGGCTTCTTTTTCGTGAAGTACACCGACCCGAGGAAGGTATCCAGAGAGCAGAACACCGTGGCCACGGTCAGCACGGGAACGAACACCCACGAGGCCCGGAAGTCCGGGGACACCAGCAGCCACGAAATGGGGCGGCACGCGAGGATCAGGACCGCTCCGCCGACGAACGAAAGCGTCAGGTAATGCCGCCAGACCTTCGTGTAGAAGGCGGTGCAGGCGTCTTCGTCCTTCTCGGCCGCCACGGACAGCTTCCATGCCGAGTCAAATACGATCGTTGCGAGCGTCAGCAGCGTGGGGATCTTGTAGGCAACGGTGTACAGTCCGTTTTCCGTCTCGGAGTGCATGGCGGACACCATGTACCGGTCGGACACGGAGGTGATCCACCAGCAGATGGTGGTCGGGATCATCATGAGCGAGAAGCCGAGCATCTCACGGATAAAAGGGCGGAAGTAGGACAGCGGCATCCGTCTGACATCGTTCCACAGGCGGGTATACACGACGAGGAACACGGTGGTCAGCCCGTCCGCGATGATGACGGAGGACACATACCCGACGACGCCGAAGTGAAGGACGGGCAAGAACAGGATGTTGAGCAGGATGGTCAGCAGCGTATTGAGGATCCCCTGCCCCGCGAACAATCCTGTCTTTCCGCAGGCGTACAGATACTGCGACGCGATGCTGTGCAGGTTGGACACCAGCACGTACACGACGATCAGCCACGCTGTCTCGCGGAACATGGGGATCAGCGCGATGAGCGGCGAGAGTAGTCCGAGTCCGACGCTGCCGGCAAGCAGGACGAGCAGCCCGGCGGTGAAATAACACTCGCGGCGGACGAAGTCCGTCGTTTCCCCGGCCACGCAGCGGACGATGCCCTCGCCAATGCCGAGGCAGGCCAACGGGATCAGCAGGTTGGCGGCGGCGGTGATCAGATCGGCCTGACCGTACTCCTCGGTGGTGAGGCAGGCGGTATAGAGCCGGGTCATGAACAGGACAAGCAGCTTGGACACGAACTTGCCGACGGTGAACACAGCGGTGTTGCGGAGGAGCTTGGCGTCCGCACCCGTCCGATTCAGGTCTGTGGTTATCGGATTTTCTGTTGTTTTCTTGCGGGACATATACTCCCCCTCCTCTCCGCCGGGCGGCTTTTGGCCGCTGCGGCACGATGCGTATGGTCGCGTATAGTATTGTACCATTTTCCGGTCTGCCCGTCAAGAGGAAAGCGGAAAAATATGGAGGTGCAAATGAAGGGGGGCGGCTCATTTGCGTGAGCCGCCCCCCTTTTATCCGATCAGACCATGACGTATTCGTTTTTCTTTTCCTCGTTCTTTTGGAGCTGATCCTTTTGTTCGGCGGGAGCGTCTGCCTTCTTTTCCTTGGGCGGCCGCGGGACGATCCCGAACAGGTGCGCCCGCTTGGAGATGTCGTTCGCTTTGTTCTCCGCGAGGAACTGTTCCACGTCCGCGCCCTTCATCGTTCCCGAGGTGAAGCTGCCGAGGTAGGAATCCTCGTAGTTCTTCAGGATCGCTTCGTACATCGTCGATTTGCCGTCGGGCATCTTCTGCTCGAGAGAGCCGAGAATCGACTTCGCGTGGCTGCGCATCTTCTGACTCATTCCGAAGCTGTGCGCGATTGTGTTCTGGAATGAGACGATTGCGAGATCCTTCTTCACCTGCGGCATCAGCTGCTCGGGCACGGTGCCCGTCGTCGTCGCGCCGATCGATTTCAAACGCGCCATCGCCGCTCTCGCGTCGTCGCAGAGGGACTTATACGCAGCGGTGGTCTTCTCGTCGGGAACGGGTGCGTTCGGCTTGCTCTTTGTGGCGTCGGCAAACTGCAGGTCGGGACTCAGGATATCCGCGTTCTTCGACTTCTGATGCTGTATGAGGTTTTCTCTGAGTTTGTCCTTTTCGCCGTTCTGTAGGAACGAGCGGAGCGATTCCGGGTCGCGGATCGAGTCGGTATGCGTTTGGATCCACTTCTTATCGCCTTCGCTCAAAAGTTTCAGCAGTCCCTTCGGGTCGTCCCCCGCCTCCGCCTGCGCGGCGACGATCCTGTGGCAGAGGTCCTTTGCCCTGTCGGGATCGGTCGTTTTGAGCTGCGCGTAAGCATCGAGGACCAGCCTGTTCCCGATCTCGTTCACGAGCATTTCCCGCGAAAACGGATCGGTAAAGGGATTGGAAGCGTATTCATCCTTGTTGAAATTCAGATAAAACCCGAGACCGAAATCGCTGTTCTGCTTCAGTTTTTCGAGCATACGCTTCTCCGCCATGATCTCGTCGTGGTGCGCGTACTGATACTGACGCTTCTCCTCGGCATCCTTCTTTCTGAAAAGGAAGTCGCGGTAACGCTCCATTTCGGGCGTACCCTTCTTTTTCTGCGCAAGAAGCTTTTTGTCTTTCCGGCGGTTCCACCAGCCGGGCTTTTTCTCTTTTTTCGGCTCAACGGGTGTCTTACTCTGCAAAAGCGTTTTCTTCCGCTTGTCGTACCTCACCATCTTCGCTTCTTCCCGGTGCGGGTCCTCGTAAAACATAAGACCGTTGCCCTGCATCAGGATGCCGATATATTCGTGATAGAATTGTGCTTTTTTCTTCTCGTCCTCGGGGTCTCCGTTATAGATCGGCGCGCTGCGTCCGTAGGCGTTGGTGATCCTGCCGCCCTTGCACAGCTCCTCGATCGTCATCCCCGTCTTTTTGAGGAAAGACTTTTCTATATTCGAGGTATAGGTCACTTTGCCCGTAATGGGATCGGTTACGGGGATCAGTTTCAGTTCATTGTCAAGAGAAATTTTGCCGGGCATTTTTCGTTCTCCATTTATTTGGTTGATAGTTGATAGTTAATACGTGAGGCTCAATAAGAGTATAACACGACAGACCGCCATTGTCAATACCGACCGGGCAAAAAGATAAACGGCGGAGCCGCCCCCCCTCTCCCTGCACCCTCATTCTGCGGGACGCGGGGGCGGCGGGCGACCAATAGCCGCCCCTACAGCGATCCGGCCTCCGCGTTCGCGTTCCGGCCCCGAAGGGGCTATCTCCGTCTCCCCGCGCCCGCAGGCGCGCCTCCCCGGGATTAGGAGCCCGAGGGGAATGGGTGCTGCGGCGCCCATTCCCCTCGGGAAAAAGAATCTTCATTTCTCCCCCTCCCGCGCACGGGAGGAAGCCGGGGGCTGGGTCCCTGAGCGCGGGACGCGCGAGGCGTTCCCCGGGGTCCGGGCACTCCCGGATTATCTTCTCTTTTCCGCGACCTCAAGCAGTGCGTCGGCGAGGAACTGCTCGGCAGATACGCCGTTGGTGACGTCGCCCTTGCGGGAACGGACGGACACGGTCCCGTTTTCGACCTCCTGACCGCCGATGACGAGCATATACGGGATCTTCTCGTTCTGGGCAGCACGGATCTTGTACTTGATGGTGTTGCTGGACTCGTCCACCTCGACGCGCAGACCGGCAGCGGCATACTTCTGCGCCAGAGCGCGGCAGTAGTCAATCTCGCTGTCGCCCATCGGCAGGATCTTGACCTGCGTGGGTGCCATCCACATGGGCATAGCGCCGCCGTACTTCTCGATCAGGTAAGCGAGCGTGCGCTCGAAGCAGCCGAGGGAGGTACGGTGAATGATATACGGATACTTCTCCTGGCCGTCGGAATCGACGTAGGTCATGCCGAAGCGCTGGGCGAGCAGCATATCGATCTGGATTGTGACCAGCGTGTCCTCCTTGCCGAAGACGTTGTGATACTGTATATCCAGCTTGGGGCCGTAGAAGGCGGCCTCGTCGATACCGACCGTGTACTTGATGCCGAGGTGGTCAAGGATGTTGCCCATCACGCGCTGGGCCTCCTCCCACTGCTCGGGCGTACCCTCATATTTATTCTTGGGGTTGGCGGGATCCCACTGCGAGAAGCGGAACGTGCAGTCGTTCAGCAGGCCGACCGTGCCGAGGAAGTACTTGGCCAGTTCGAGGCAGCCCTTGAACTCCTCCTCCAGCTGCTCGGGGCGCAGGATGTAGTGGCCCTCGGAGATCGTGAACTGACGGACGCGGATAAGGCCGTGCATCTCGCCGGAATCCTCGTTGCGGAACAGCGTGGAGGTCTCGGTGAGTCTCATGGGCAGATCGCGGTAGGAGCGCTTGCGGTTGAGGTAGACCTGATACTGGAACGGGCAGGTCATCGGACGCATGGCGAAGCACTCCTTGGTCTCGTCGTAGGGATCGCCGAGAACGAACATACCGTCGAGGTAGTGATCCCAGTGGCCGGAGATCTTATACAGGTCGCGCTTGGCCATGAGGGGCGTCTTGGTCAAGAGACAGCCCTTGGACTGCTCGACGTCCTCTACCCAGCGCTGCAGGATCTGCACGACGCGTGCGCCCTTGGGGAGCAGGACAGGCAGGCCCTGACCGATGACGTCGACCGTGGTGAAGTACTCAAGGTCGCGGCCGAGCTTGTTGTGGTCGCGCTTCTTGGCCTCCTCGACGGCCTCGAGGTAGCTGTTCATCTCGTCCTTGGTGGGGTAAGCCACGCCGTAGACGCGCTGCAGCATCTTGTTCTTCTGGTCGCCCTTCCAGTACGCGCCGGTGCACTGCGTCAGCTTGAACGCCTTGACGGCGCCCGTAGCGAACAGGTGCGGGCCGACGCACAGGTCGATATACTCGCCCTGCTTATAGAAGCTGATGACCTCACCCTCGGGCAGCTCGTTGATCAGCTGCACCTTGTACGGCTCGTCGCGCTCGGTCATGAGGGCGATCGCCTCGGCGCGGGGCAACTCGAAGCGCTCGATGCGCAGGTTCTCCTGCACGATGTGCTTCATTTCCTTCTCGATCTCCTTGAGGATCTCGGGCGTGAAGGCGACGTCGGAATCGAAGTCGTAGTAGAAGCCGGTCTCCAGCGCGGGACCGATGGTCATCTTGGTGGCGGGGTACAGGCGCTTGACGGCCTGTGCCATGATGTGGGCGGCGGTGTGACGGAAGACGTGCTTGCCGTCGGGATCCTCAAAGGTCAGCAGCTCGACGTCACTGTCCTCGGTCAGCATGGTGGTCAGGCCGACCAGCTTGCCGTTGACGTGCGCGCACAGCGTGGCCCGACTCGTCAGCTCGGCGGCCGAGCCTGCGTCGTATACGGTCAGAGGCGCGTCGAATTCCATGATTTTGGTTCCGAAATTGATTTTCATGATTTATCTCCTTTTTGATAAATAGACGGTAAAACGTCGGGTGCGGGGACCGGCGGAAAACACAAATACCCCGGGGATCCTGTGCAGGACACAGGTCCCCGGGGTGTATGAGGCCGCAGACATAACGTCCGCGGAAAGACTCACGCACGGTTCCACCCGGAGCTTTCGCTCGTATACGGTTGATGGGGCTTCCGCGGGGGCGGTACCTGTCCGGTGCATCGCGGGGAAACTCTCACCAACCGTTCCCTCTCTGTGCGCCGCTTCCGGACGGCATATTCCTCGCGTGGGACGCGCTCGGCGCGCCCGCGCCCGCGGACATCCGGCTCGTGCCGGTTTGTCCGATGGTTACATATTCTTGTGTTTCCGGCTGTACTCGGAGCGGGGATTCATGACCTCACGCCAATCCAGATCACCGCGGTCGAGCGCCATGATCAGGACCTCGGCGGTGGCGATATTGGTGGCGACGGGGATATTATACATATCGCACATCCGCTGCAGCTCGCTGCCCGTCTCGTCGTAGGCAGCGGAGGGGCGGGTATCGCGGAAGTACAGAAGAACGTCGATCTCATTGTAAGCGATCCGGGAGGCGATCTGTTCCTCGCCGCCCTGCTCACCCGTCAGAAGCCGCTCGATCTGCAGGCCGGTAGCCTCAGAGATGAACTTGGCTGTTGTACTGGTGGCACAAAGGTTGTGTTTGCTCAGGATCCCGCAGTACGCAATGCAGAACTGTGTCATCAGTTCCATTTTCATGTCGTGAGCAATAATTGCAATTTCCATCCGCAGCCCTCTCTCTCGTTGATAGTCATGCCGCGGTATCCGTGCGTCCGGCACTCCCGCCGGGCAGACACCGCATACAAACAGGTATCCACTGTTGCTTATGATTATAGCATATGATCGTCAATTTGTCAATAATATATACAAAAATATTTTTCTTGATTTGGCTTTTTGTGGAAAGAGTGCCTTGCTTTCAAAGCCAAAAGCAGGTATAATAATAATGAGTTTGTAAAACACGCCGTCAGCCCGCCGAAACCGGGCCGATCCGATCCAGAAAGGAAGTCAAAACATGATCCGTGAATTGAACGACTATCTTTCCCGTCATGATCCTGCGGTCGCCGCCGCCATTGCAGCCGAGCTTGACCGTGAGTCCGACGGACTTGAGCTCATCGCCTCCGAAAACGTAGTCTCCGAAGCCGTAATGGCAGCTGCCGGCAGTGTCCTGACCAACAAGTATGCCGAGGGGTATCCCGCGCACCGGTACTACGGCGGCTGCGCCGTCGTGGACGTGGTGGAGAACCTCGCTATCGAACGTGCCTGCCGTCTGTTCAACTGCGGATATGCCAACGTGCAGCCCCATTCGGGCAGTCAGGCCAACACCGCCGTATACGTCGCGCTGCTCAAGGCCGGCGACACGGTCATGGGCATGAGCCTTGCCGACGGCGGTCATCTGACCCACGGCAGCCCGGTCAATCTGTCGGGTCTGTACTATCATTTCGTTCCCTACGGTGTCGATCCCGTCACGCACCGCATCGACTACGACAAGCTGGAAGCGACGGCCAAGGAAGTGAAGCCCCGTCTGATCGTAGCCGGCGCGTCCGCCTATCCGCGCGTGATCGACTTTGCCCGTCTTGCCGACATCGCTCACTCCGTCGGTGCGTACCTGATGGTCGACATGGCGCACATCGCGGGTCTGGTCGCCGCCGGGGAGCATCCCTCTCCGCTGCCCTACGCCGACGTGGTGACGACGACGACGCACAAGACGCTGCGCGGTCCGCGCGGCGGTATGATCCTCACGAACAGCGAGGAGATCGCCAAGAAGATCAACAAGGCCATTTTCCCCGGTATCCAGGGCGGCCCGCTCGAGCATATCATCGCCGCCAAGGCCGTCTGCTTCGGTGAGGCGCTGCAGCCCGAATTCAAGACCTATCAGCATCAGGTCATCCTCAACGCGCAGGCGCTGGCCAAGGCGCTGCTCGCCGAGGGCTTCGACCTCGTGTCCGGCGGCACGGACAACCACCTCATGCTGGTCGATCTGCGCCCGATGGGCGTGACCGGCAAGGAGATGGAGCGCCGTCTGGACGAGATCCACATCACGGTCAACAAGAACGCGATCCCGAACGACCCGGAGAAGCCCTTCGTGACCTCCGGCGTGCGCGTCGGCACGCCTGCCGTTACGTCCCGCGGGCTTGTCGAGGAGGACATGACGGTCATCGCGCACCTGATGAAGCTGGCTGCGACCGACTTCGAGGGCACCGCCGACTACTGCCGCGCAGAGGTCGCCCGGCTGTGCAAGAAGTATCCGCTGTATAAGTAAGGGGTGCGCCGGGGCGCTGCCCCGGACCCCGTTTAAGCCCTTCTTGAAAGAAGGGCTTAAGGCATTACCGCGGTTGAGTTTACGCTGAACGAGATTGGTGGGTGCCGTCATGGGCACCCGCCTTTTTTCAAACGCAGTCGCGGGACCCCTATCCCCGCTCTGACGTACAAACCGTGGGGAACGGGGGAATGGGAGACGTCAGCCGTTCCCTTCTCCCTGCTACAAAGGGCTGCGGCACAAAAGCCGCAGCCCTTATATCATTTCACAGCCCGCCGGCCGGCATATCGGCCTCAGATGTTTCCGGCTTCGCGGGTGCGATCTCGGACCGCTTGGTCGGCATGAACAGCAGCACGCCGATGCCGAGGACAAGCACGATCGTCACGCCGATGCCGCCCTCAAGCCCGAAAGCGCCGCCGTTGAACAGGACGTCAGCCTTTTCCGTGCCGAGCGCCGTCCGGAACACCGACGGCATGGCGGACATCCCGCTGACCGAAATGCCCCACAGGTTGCCCTGCACGAAGTTCCATACGGAATGAAGCGCCGCTATGCCCCACAGGCTGCCGCGCCGCAGCGTGTACAGGGAAGCGAACACGCCGAACAGCGCCAGATTCAGAAACGCGAGCAGGGATATGCCGGGGTTGCCGAGGTGCAGGATGGCGAAGAACAGCGAGTTGACCGTCACGCACGCCCACACGGGGTTGCCGCGCGACAGGGACACCATCAAAAGTCCGCGGCACAAAAGCTCCTCCGAGAAACCCTGTACGAGGAAGCCGACGAAGAACGCGAGCAGCAGCGGCACGTTGACGGACTCCGCCGGGGTCAGCGTGATCGACCCGGACAGCGCGCAGATGCCGACCGCGCCGGAGAAGATCACCGCGCCGATCAGCAATCCTGCCGCGTACTCGGGGATCAGACCGCGTCTGTGCAGGCCGAGCGAGGCGGCGCTGCGTTTCTCGATCTTCAGCGCATAGATGAGGACGGTGACGATGACGGCCGCCGTGAGGAACAGCTGCACCAGAATAAGCCATATCGGTTGATGCGCCATGGCGTCGTTTATCGTCTCCGTGATGTTTTCGATATAGGCATTGAGATCGCCATCCGCCAGAATGCCGCCGGCGGCGCTGATCTTTTCGGTCACAGCATCGTCGGTGAATATCCACACTGCGGTACACGTACCGAGGATCATGCCCTCGACCGTCGAGGCGATGACGAACAGCAGCACGGCGATCAGCACGGTCACGACCGGGCGCAGCACCCGCGTCCGGGCCTGCTTCGCTTCGTGCAGCATATACGTTTCCGGGAACATATCCATGAGAACTCCTCCTGTTGCTTCAATTCTGCTCCCATTATAACATACATTCGCGGAAAAAGCAAGAGCTGAGCGGGAAACAGACAAGTCCTGCGGTCATACAATGAAATGTCATCACGTTCAAGGAGGTCATCTGCCATGCTTGCCGCGTTTCTGTCCTGCTTTGCCCGTCTGTTCCACGTCGTCCTCGGTCTTTCCACCCCACAGTCCTTCCCTCCCCCGCTCGATCCGGAGGTCGAGGAAGCGCGCTTCCGTGAGGCGCGGACCGATCCCGATCCCGCACGCCGGGAGGCTGCCCGGCAGGAGCTGATCTTACACAATCTGCGTCTCGTGTCCCATATCGTGCGAAAATACTACGCCTCCGGTCCGAATCAGGAGGATCTTGTGTCGATCGGAACGATCGGGCTGTGCAAGGCCGTGGACACCTTCAAGGTCGGTGCGGGGACCCGCTTTGCCACCTACGGAGCCAAGTGCATCCAGAACGAGATCCTCATGTACTTCCGCTCCCGCCGCAAACTGTCCGGCGAGGTATCGCTCAACGACACCATAGACGTAGACCGCGACGGAAACCCGCTGACCTACATGGACGTGATCTCATCCGAGGAGAATCTGTCCGAGGAGGTGTTCCGCGAGGTCGAGGCCGAGCGTGCCATGACGATGGTCAGGACGCGCCTCGACCCGCGCGAGCAGCAGGTCGTCATCCTGCGCTTCGGGCTCAACGGCACGCCGCCGATGACCCAGCGGGAGATCGCCGCGAGGCTGAATATCTCAAGGTCCTACGTCAGCAGGATCGAAAAGTCCGCTATCGGCAAGCTGCGGGAGGGATTCGGGATAACGGAAGACGTTAAAGGATAGGTGTCCGGTTCAATCCTTCGGCTTGCCCCGGCAGCACAGCGCCGCGATATACCCGAACGTCAGCGCCGCGGCGGTGCCGCCGGATGCCGCGGTCAGGGGGCCGGTCAGCGCGCCGAGAAGTCCCTTTTCATCCACCGCCCGGCGGACGCCCCTTGCGATGACGTTCCCGAAGCCTGTCAGCGGGACGTTGACCCCCGCCCCGGCCAGCTCCGACAGCGGTCCGTACAGCCCGGCTGCCCCGAGGATCACTCCGGCGACCACATACCCCACTAAGATCCGCGCGGGAGTCAGCCTTGTTTTATCGATCAGCACCTGTGCGGCTGTGCACAGAAGCCCACCGATCACGAACGACCACACGTATTTCTGCCACTCCATGTTCATTCCCCCTCCTTCGGAGACTCGATGCACAAAAGGTGCGCCACGCCCGGGATCGACTGTCCCTGCCTGACGCTGTCGGGGCTCAACAGCGCCCCCGTCGACATAAACAGCATCCTGCGGATCTGTCCCGTCTGCACGCGCGGCAGAAGGTACGATGCCAGCACGACCGCCGAACAGCCGCACCCGGACCCGCCGCTGTGCGTGTCCTGCGTGTTCCGGGAGAAAATCATCATGCCGCAATCGTTGTACTTGTCCCGGACAGACAGGCTGCGGCCGTCCCGGAGTGTATGCGTGTCCATGAGATCGCAGAGGATGCGTCCGCCCTCCCAGCCGAGGTCGCCGGTGACGATCAGATCATAGTCCGCGGGACAAGTCCCCGACGCGGCGAAGTACCGGCACAGGGTGGATTCCGCCGCCGGGGCCATCGCCGCGCCCATGTTGTTGGCGTCCGTCACACCGCGGTCGACCGTCATGCCCGGCATGACCGCCGTGATACGGGCCAGGGGACGGCAGGCTCCGCCGTTTTCATCGTCCCGCGTCACGAGAAACGCACCCGCGCCCGTGACCGTCCATTGTCCGCTGCCGGGGCGCTGTCCGCCGTACTCCAGAGGCGTCCGGAACTGCCGCTCGGCCGCCGCGTTATGGGAAGAGGTAACCGCCGCCGCGGCACGGGCGTACCCCGCCCCGACGAAGCACGCCGCGAGCAAAAGGCCCTCCGCCGCCGTCGAGCAGGCGCCGTACAAGCCGAGATAGGGTACGTCGTATCCGAGCAGGCCGTATGCCGAGCCGGTACATTGATTCAGCAGATCTCCGGCAAACAGGACACCGACGTCGTCTGCGCCGAGTCCGGCCTTGCCGAGCACACCGGCCATGGCCATGCGCTGCATCTCGGATTCGGCTTTTTCCCACGTGTCCTGCCCGAAACGGTCGCCGGGATTGAAAAAGTCAAAGCAGTCCCCCAGCGGGCCCTGCTTTTCCTTACCGCCTACTACCGAGCAGGCGGCGAGGATACGCGCGTCCGGACGGATCAGCGTACAGGGACGATACAGGCCCGCATCGGGGACGGGACAACTGAATTCGCGTTGTTTCATGAGGGTTTCTCCTTTTTCCGCGCCATCATTTAACAAATATTATCCCCGTCGGCTCTTGCATTATGCAGGAAAGTATGGTATAATGAAAATGGATGATTATAGAAATCAGAACCATACGTATATTTCCGTACCTGCAAGGAGGATATTGTTATGCCCGCATGGAATATCGGCGACAGGCTGCACGGCTTCCGCATCGAGCGGACCGCGCCCGTCCCCGCGCTCAACGCCGACTACTGGAAGCTCACTCACGAAAAGACCGGAGCAACGCTCTACTACTCCGACCGCGACGACGGTCAGATGGCGTTCGGCGTCGGCTTCCGCACGCTGCCCGAGAACGACACCGGCGTGTTCCATATTCTGGAGCATTCCACGCTCGACGGCTCGGAGCATTTCCCGCTCAAGGAGCCGTTCGTCAACCTGATGAAGACCTCCATGGCTGTCGACCTCAATGCCGGCACCTACGAGGACAAGACCATCTACCACTTCATCTCCACCGACGAGCAGGATTACATGAACATGATGACCGTCTATCTGGACGCCGTGTTCCATCCGATGCTGCTCTCCGACCGCCGCATCTTCGAGAAGGAGGCGTGGCATCTGGAGCCTGACGGCAAGGGGGGACTCGGCTGCTCCGGCGTCGTGTTCAACGAGATGCAAGGCAACGACAACAACCCCATGCGGGCGCTGTACTTCAAGATCGAGGAGCAGATCTACCCCGATCTCTTCCACCGCTTCAATTCCGGCGGCGATCCTGCCTGCATCCACACGCTGACCTACGAGAAGTTCGTGGAATATTATCACCGCTTCTACGGTGCGGACAACGCCGTCTTCTACCTGTCCGGCAAGCTGGGGCTCGACCGCGAGCTTGCCTGCATCGACGAAGTGCTGTGCGGTCTTGACACGCCGCAGTACGCAAAGCCCGATCCCGCTCCGCTGCAGAAGCCCGTGGTCAGCCCGGACGGTACCGCGTACTATCAGCTGGCGGACAACGAGGAGATCAAGGGCAACACTCACCTCGGCTACGCCTGCATTATGGATCACGGCGCGCACACCGAGGACGCGCTGGGCATGGAGCTGCTTTCGCAGTACCTGACCGAGACGACCGAGTCCCCGCTGTCCAAGGCCGTGCTGGCCGCCGGTGTCGGCATGGACTTTGCCATGGAGGTCGATACCGACGACCGTCAGCCGATGGTGCTGTTCACCATGGGCAAATCCGATCCCGAACACGCGGAGGGCTTCCGCCGCGCCATTCTGGACAGGCTGACCGTCCTGTGCGCCGAGGGTCTTGACTACACGCTGCTCCGGAACATCATGGGCAGCTACGAGACCAACCAGCGCCGCGCGTCGTTGTCCGTCCGCGTCGGCTACCGCATCATGGAGTCCATCATCGGGTCCCACGTACAACTCGGCGACGCGCAGCTCAACGACAACCTTGCCATTTTGCGCACACGCGTCGCGGCAGAGCCCCGCTATTTCGAGACGCTGATCGAAAAGTATATCCTGAACAGTAATCACTGGTGTCTGACCAAGTGCATCCCGTCCCGGACGCTGGTCGAGGAAAAGCGGGCCAAAATGAGCGAATGGCTCAAGGCCGAGTCCGACAGACTGCACGCCGAGGAAGGCGCTTACGAGGCGCTTGAAGCCAAGATGGCCGCGTTTAATCAATATCTGATCGCGCCCGACTCTCCGGAGGCCGAAGCATCAATCCCGCACCTGACCCCCGCCGACATCACCTCCCGCCCCGTCTACGACGATATGCCGGTCGGCTCCGCCGTGATCAACGGCCGCGAGGTGACCTCACTGACCTATCTCACCGACACCAACGGCATGGTCAACGCCTCGCTGCTGTTCGACCTGACAGGGCTCGACAAGGACGAGCTGTTCTACGTCCGCTGCCTTTCCGATTCGCTGCTGCAGCTGCCGACCGAGGCGCACGACGTGCCCGCATTGAACGCCCTGCTCGAGGCCGCCCACGTCAACATGAGTCTCGGGATCGAGAACACCGTCCGCATCGACAACAGGGATACACTGCTGTACCTGCGTCTTCTCATCGACGTGCCCGAGGAGCAGCTTGCCGGGGTCGTAAAGCTCGCCGATGAGTATATGACCTCCGTCGTGTTCGACCGTGCCATCCTCCGGCAGCTGTTCTCCAACCCCGGCTACATCAAGAACATGATGATCCGCCGCGGCAACCGTACCGCTGCCCGGCTCGCCGAGACGGGTCTGACCGCGTCGGCCGTGTACGAGGACGCCATGACGGGCATCACCGCTTACCACAAGCTGCAAAAGCTCGCCGAGCATTTCGATGAAGAAGCCGACGGCCTCATCACCGGTTTGCAGGCCGCTGCCGGGAAGCTGTTCACCGCCGTGAAGCCCGTTGCGCTGTACATCGGCAGCGCGTCCGGATACGACGCATGGGCCGGGGCGATCGCCGGCCTGTCGCTCGGTGCCGACGCACCGGACGTACCCGTCCGTCTGCCCGGAGTGATCGCCGACCGCAGCCCCAAGGCGTTCACCATCCCCGGCGAGGTCAACTACTGCGCCGAGGTGTTCGATCTCTCTGACGTCGATGTCCGTCCGGATCCCCGCATGAGAGCCGTGACCACGCTGATCAACACCCGGTACTTCTGGGATGAGATCCGCGCCAAGGGCGGCGCTTACGGCGCAAGCTGCGGCGTGTCCCCCTATGGCGTGCTGACCATGACCTCCTACCGCGATCCCCGC
Organism: Clostridia bacterium; assembly: GCA_024404505.1. GTDB lineage: Bacteria > Bacillota > Clostridia > Oscillospirales > CAG-272 > CAMEON01. The sequence goes on along the minus strand of JAKSPU010000016.1, from coordinate 6,738 downwards.
GTGGACGACACCTTCGGCGTCTATGCGCGGCTTGCCGATTGGCTGGAGCAGAACGTCCCCGGTGACGACGAGCTCGGCAGCCTGATCGTATCCACCGCGTCCGGCAGCTTCACGCCGCAGTCGCCCATCGACCGCGGCAACCACGCGTTCTCCCGCTGGCTGCTCGGTCTGACCGCGGAGAAATGCCTTGCCGATCTGGAAGCGCTCCTGTCTGCTTCCCGTGACGACTTCATCGCCTTCGCGGCGCTTGTCCGCAGGCTGGCCGAGGCCGGCGGCGTCAAGGCTGTCATCGGCGGCGAAAAGCCCGTCGCCGCCTCCGCCCTGTTCGACAGGACCGAAGAACTCTGATCCTATAATCTGAAAGGAAATACCGCCATGGCAGAAAAAGAGAATGAAAACAGCATTCAGCTCGCGTCCCTCGAAAAGATGAAGAAGGGCGACCGCAAGAAGACACTCAAGCGTCTGTACAAGGAGGTCCGAAAGGACAAGCGGTTCAAGAAGGCTGTGAAGTCGAGCAGCGAGGAGCCGATCTCCAAAAAGGTCTCCAACGCAGCCGCGGCAGCCGCCGTGGACGCCGTGCTCGGCGTCAAAACGGGCAAGCCCGCCGTTCCTCCGAAGAAGACCGCGCTGGACCGCTATACCGACGTCATCGCCGCCTTCTCCAAGGCCCGCAAGAAGTATCAGGCCAAGCAGGCCGCCGAGCGGAAGGAATTCAAGTACGACAAGAAGACCGGCTTCTACGTGCTGCCCAAGATCAAGCCGGAGAAGAAGGCCAAGCTGAACAAGCCCTACAAGCCCAAGAAGATCAAGAAGTGACCGACCGCTGCGCATCGGGCACACCCGACGGAAAGGAGCCGCTATGAGTAAAAGAATCGCCGTCATCACGGGCGCCTCGTCCGGCATGGGCCGCGAATTCGTGCTGGCGCTGGACAGAGAGGAGCAGTTCGACGAGCTGTGGCTGATCGCCCGGCGAAAAGAACGGCTGACCGCTCTCGGGAACGAGGTCCGGGCTGTGGTCCGCCCCATACCGGCAGACCTGTGTGAGCAGGCCGGTCTTGACGCATACCGGGCCATGCTGGAGGCGGAAGCACCGGACGTCCGGGTGCTGGTCAACGCGGGCGGCTTCGGCCGCTTCGGCGCGTTCACGTCTCTGCCGCTGGAGGACCAGCTCCGCATGATCGACCTCAACGACAAGGCTCTGGTCGCCATGACCTACCTCACCCTGCCCTATATGAATGCGGGCAGCTGCATCTACCAGCTCGGCTCGCTGTCGTCGTTCCAACCGGTGCCCTATATCAACGTGTACGGTGCCAGCAAGGCATTCGTGCTGTCCTTCTCACGGGCGCTGGGCGTCGAGTTGAAAAAGCAGGGCCGCGGCATCCGCGTCATGGCCGTCTGCCCCGGCTGGGTGCGGACCGAATTCTTCGACCATGCCGTCGTGGACGACACCATCGTCTACTACAACCGCTTCTTCGAGCCGAAGCAGGTCATCGACCGGGCCATCCGTGACATGAAAAAGGGCCGGGACGTGTCCGTGTGCGGCTTCTCCGTCCGGGCGCAGGTCCTGCTCGTCAAGCTCATGCCGCACGACATCGTCATGGACCTCTGGTGCCGGCAGCAGAAAAAGTAGAAAAACGCGTTTTTAAACATCTGCCCAAATCCGGGACGACCCGAAACACACAGGGAAGGTATATGATGAAACAGACTGACGTAACACGCTACATTCTGAACAACTGGGACGAGACCATCCGCGACCCGGCCGAAACGCTGCCCCACGGCATCATCAAGCTGCCGAAGCCGTTTACGGTGCCCTGCATGAAGGAAGTGTTCACCGACTTTTACTACTGGGACACCTACTTCACGAACCTCGGTCTGTTTGCGTCGGGACGCGACGCGCAGGCCGAGAACAATCTCGACACCATGCTGTACCTCGTGCAAAATCTCGGCTTCATCCCCAACGCCAACCACCTCATCGACCGCAGTCAGCCGCCGCTGTTCACACGCGGCGTGTATGACCTGTGGCAGAAGCGCGGGGACGACGGCGTTATCCGCAAGTATATCGACGGCATCCTCGCCGAGCTGTCCTTCTTTGCGCACGACCGCATGACGCCCTGCGGGTTGAATCAGTACAGCTGCCACGCAACGCGGACAGGCCTCCTGAATCAATCCGGGCTGATCGGACGCGTGGGTCTGACCGTCGAGGGCGAGGAAGCCCGCATCGCCATGACGCGCGATCTGCTGGCCGTTGCCGAGTCCGGCTGGGACTTCAATCCCCGTTACCGCACGCCGGAATCTCCCTTCGCCGCTGGTGAGTTTGTCAACGTCGATCTCAATTCCCTGCTCTACGACGCGGAGCGCAAGGCGGCTGCCATGCTGCGTGCGGTCGGGCGCCGCGCCGAGGCGGACGTCCTTGACCGAAAGGCAGACACACGCCGAAAACTGATGCTGAAGCTGATGCGTGACCCGGAGACGGGGATCCTCTACGATTATAACTTTGTGCGCGGTGAGCTTTCGTGCGTCGCGAGCTGCGCGTCCTTCTACCCGTTCACGATGGGCATTTCGGACGATCGGGACGCTGCACGCGCACTGCTTGCCAAGCTGGAGCTGACGTTCGGGCTGTCGGCCTGCGAGGCGCGGCCCGGAGAGGGCGTGTACCTGCAATGGGATTATCCCGCGATGTGGCCGTCCAACGTCTGCTTTGCGTGCGCGGGGCTGGAGTCGCTGGGAATGCACGAGGACGCGGCACGCATTGCGGGCAAATACCTTGATATGGCTGACGCACTGTTTGAAAAGACCGGCTCGCTGTGGGAGAAGTACGACGCGGCGGTCGGTGCCGTGTCGGTGACCGGCGAGTACGAGACGCCCGCCATGATGGGGTGGACGGCAGGCGTGTATCTCGTGCTTCAGGAAAAATACAGATCGTAACGAGACGCGCAGGGAGGGCGGTTTTTCCGCCGCTCCGATACAGAGGAGATCACTATGTTCCGCATTCTTGTCATTGATGACGATAAAAACGTGCGCCGCTTCATGCAGGCCGTGCTGGAGGAGGAGCATTATACCGTGTTCACCGCCGGGAACGGCGAGGAGGCGCTGGCCGTCATGGAGACGCAGCACGTCGACCTTGCCGTGCTGGACATCATGATGCCCGGCATGGACGGCTTCACCTTCACCCGCATCCTGCGGGAATCCGACAGCGACCTGCCGATCCTCATGGTATCCGCCAAGCAGCTCCCCGCGGACCGCAAGCAGGCGTTCAAGGTCGGCACGGACGACTACATGACCAAGCCCGTCGATCCTGAGGAGTTCCTTTTGCACGTCAAGGCCCTGTTGCGCCGTGCCAAGATCGCCAGCGACCGCCGCATCGAGGTAGGGGACGTCGTACTGGACTACGACGCTCTGACCGTCACGGGCCACGGGCAGACGCTGGAGCTGCCGCTCAAGGAGTTCCAGCTGCTGTTCAAGCTGCTGTCCTACCCCGGCAAGATCTTCACGCGCATCCAGCTCATGGACGACATCTGGGGCGCGGACAGCGAGACCGGCTGGGAGACCGTGACCGTACATATCGGCCGGCTTCGGAAGCACTTCGAGGGCTGGGACGAGTTTGAGATCGTGTCGGTCCGCAACCTCGGCTACAAGGCCGTGAAAAAGGTGTGACGGATATGAAGCCGAAAAGCAAGGAAAGCCGTTGGAACGTCCTGCCCCAGCTCGTCCGGGAAACGGAAAAGAAGCAGCGCTGGGCATTGACGCTGCTGGTCACGGGCATCGTCATGGGCATTTTCGTTACCACGCTGCTGGTCACGATCGGCATCATGCTGATCCTGATCAAGGCCGGCGCCCTCTCCGACGATCCGGTCGTACTGACGGAAGGCACCAAGCTGCTGCTGATCGTCGCCGGTGCCTGCACGATCGTGGGCATCGCGCTGACGTTCCTGCTCATCCGCATCCCGCTGAGCCCGGTGAACAAGGTCATCAACGCCTTCAACAAGCTGGCCTCGGGCGATTTTTCCGCCCGCATCTCCTTCGGGAAGCCGCTTTGCGATCATCCGACCGCTCAGGAATTCAGCGCCAGCTTCAACGTCATGGCCTCCGAGCTGGACAAGACCGAGATGCTGCGCTCGGATTTCATCAATAACTTTTCCCATGAATTCAAGGCGCCCATCGCGTCCATCGCGGGCTTTGCCAAGCTGCTCAAAAAGCCCGGATTATCCGAGGCGCAGACGCGCGAGTATCTCGACATCATCGAGGAGGAGTCGCTGCGCCTGTCGCACATGGCGACCAACGTGCTGAACCTCAACAAGGTGGAAAGCCAGACCATCCTGACCGACGTGACGCGCTTCAACCTGTCCGAGCAGATCCGCGGCTGCGTGCTGCTGATGGACAATCAGCTGGAGGCCAAGCAGCTCGATCTCGACCTTGTTTTCGACGAGATCCCCCTGATGGGCAGCGAAGACCTGCTCAAGCAGGTGTGGATCAACCTGCTGGACAACGCCATCAAGTTCTCCCCCGTCGGCGGGAAGGTCACCGTGTGCATCACGAAGGATACCGACGGCCGGACCGTGACCGTGCGGATCGGCAATCTCGGCGCTCCGATCCCCGAGGAGCTGCGCGATGAGATCTTCCGCAAATTCTACCAGATCGACACCTCCAAGTCCGTACAGGGCAACGGCATCGGTCTGGCGATCGTGCATCAGGTGACGGCGCTGCACCACGGGAGTGTCCGTGCGGACTGCCGGGACGGCGAGACCTCGTTCTACGTCACACTGCCCACGGAGCAATGACCGTTTGGCCGGCAAAAGCCTCCATTCCCCGCTTCACGGGGAACGGAGGCTTTTGTGTCGTATCGTCCGTCTTCGGCACGGAGTTTCGTTTAAGTTTAGTTTCGGGTGCTATCTTGTATAGACATAATGTTTTTCAATTGTCAGACAAGGAGGTTTCCGCAAAAGCGCTATGAGCAACGACATTTCGACTGCATCTGCCCGTCCTTCTGTTATTGACGGCTCCCTGTATACGGCTATGCTCCGCGGCGGTGCCGCCGTCCTCGGCGCGCACAAGCAGGAGATCAACGATCTGAACGTCTTCCCGATCCCCGACGGTGATACGGGCGACAATATGCTGATGACGATCCGCGGCGGCGTCAGGTCCGCGCGGGACACGGAGTCTCTGTCCGACGCGGCACAGGCTGCCGCCGACGGAATGCTGCTCGGGGCGCGGGGCAATTCCGGCGTCATCCTGTCACAGTTCTTCGACGGTGCGGCGAAGGGCTTCTCCGGGCTCGATACGGCGGATACGGCCTCGCTGGCCCGCGCCTTCTCGTCCGGTGTGAAGCAGGCGTACGCGGCTGTCATGACCCCAGCCGAGGGGACCATTCTGACCGTGCTTCGTGAGGCGGCTGCCGCCGCCGGCGGTGCGGATACGCTGTCCGGTTATTTTGATACGTTTCTCCGCGAGGCGGATGCCTCGCTTGCCCGCACACCCGACCTTTTGCCGGTTCTCAAGCAGGCGGGTGTAGTGGATTCCGGCGGCGCCGGACTTATCCGCATTGCGGAGGGCATGGCCGCCGTTCTGCGCGGCTGTGACCCGGACAGTCTGTCCGAGGATCTCCCCGCCGGGCCGGAAGCCGCGTCTGAGGACGTGGATACGGACGCCTTCGGTCCCGACAGCGTGCTGGAATTCGGCTACTGCACGGAGCTTCTGCTGCGTCTTCAGCGTTCCAAATGCGACCCGGATGCCTTTGACGTGTCCGTGATCACGGACTATCTTGACTCGATCGGCGGGAACTCGGTGGTGGCGTTCCGCACCGGTTCTGTCGTCAAGCTGCACGTTCACACCATGACTCCGCACCTCGTGCTGTCCTTCTGCCGCCGCTTCGGTGAATTCCTGACGGTCAAGATCGAGAATATGTCGCTCCAGCACAGCAGCCTTGCCGATTCCGGTACGGATTCCGCTGCCGCGCAGACCGGGATCGGCTTGGTCCCGGGGCAGCCCTCTGCCCCGCGCCGGGCGCTTGCCGTCGTAGCCGTCGCCGCGGGCGGCGGCATCAAGGCGGAGCTGACCCGTCTCGGCGCGGATCATATCGTGGACGGCGGGCAGAGCATGAATCCCTCCGCTGAAGCGTTTCTCGCCGCCTTTGAAGCTGTCAACGCCGACCATATCCTCGTGCTGCCGGACAACGGCAACGTGATCATGGCTGCCCGTCAGGCTGCCTCGCTGTATCGGGGTGTCGACGTGCGCGTATTGGAGACGCGCACGGTCGGCGAAGGGTGGGCGGCGCTGGCGGCGGCGCAGGATCGGTCCGGCGGCGCGGACGCCGTTCTGTCCGCCATGAGCGGCGCGTTATCCGGTGTCGTTACTGCCTGCGTTTCGGAATGTGTACGCGAGTCTGACTTTGACGGTGCGGTCACGCATCCTGGCGATCACATCGGTTTTATCGGCAAGCACATCCTGTCGGTCGCGGGTGACAGGATCAGTGCGGTCTGCGCGCTGGCCGATTCACCGGAGGCAGCCGGTTTCCGCTCCGTGATCCTGTTCGGCGGAGACGGCGTCTCCACGGAAGAGGAGGCCCGCGTGGGTGCGTATCTCCGCAGCCGCTTCCCGGACGTCCGGGTCCTGCACGGCGGACAACACGTTTACAGCTTTATGATGATCTTGAAATAAGGAGACGCGCGGGGCTCTGCCCCGGACCTCGCTTAAGCCCTTCTTGAAAGAAGGGCTTAAGGCATCACCGCACAATGCACGGCT
>JAKSPU010000159.1 GCA_024404505.1 Clostridia bacterium | reverse complement strand
CGAGGAGAGGGGGCGCTGCGGCGCCCCCTCTCCTCGGTCTCCTCATCCCGGAGAAACGCGCCTGCGGGCGTGGGGAGGCCGCGTCCCCCGCGTCCCACAGGATGAGAGTGCAGGGAGAAGGGAGCGGCACAGCCGCTCCCTTCTCCCTGCTATAAAATAAGATATTCCCCCCGCTTGCGGGGCGGGGGGCAGGAGGGTGAGGGTAAAAGTTTTTGAGGAGCTTGAAAGCTGTCAGTCAACGCCCGCCCGCAGGCGCTCGGTTTCTTTTTCAAGGCGGGGTCAGGGGCCCCGGCAACTGCGTTTATAAAAAGGCGGGCGCCCATGAAGCACCCACCCATCTCGTTGAGCGTAAACTCAACCTCGGTCAATCTTTATCCCTGTATAAAAGTTCTTGAGATTCTCAAGGACTTCTTTCAAGAAGTCCTTGAGCGGGGCGCGGGGCAGAGCCCCGCAAGCGTTCCCGGGGCGCGCAGCACCGATAATCAATCCCGGAAATATATATCTCTGGTATACACCTTGTCCAGCACATCGGCAATATCGTCGTTGTACCGGTTGGCAATGATCACATCCGCGCACGACTTGAACGTATCGAGATCCCGGATGACACGGCTGTTGAAGAAGAGATCCTCTTTCATGGCAGGCTCATAAATAACGACTTCGATGCCCTTGGCCTTGATGCGCTTCATAACGCCCTGGATCGAGGATTGCCTGAAATTATCGGATCCGGCTTTCATAGTCAGTCGGTATACACCGACTATCTTCGGACGGCGCGCAATGATCTGGTCCGCGATGAAATCCTTACGGGTGGAATTGGCGGACACAATAGCCGAAATGATGTTCTGCGGTACGTCGGCATAGTTGGCCAACAGCTGCTTGGTGTCTTTGGGCAGGCAGTACCCTCCGTATCCGAAGGAAGGATTGTTGTAGTGGTTCCCGATGCGGGGATCGAGTCCCACGCCTTCAATAATGGATCTGGTATCCAGCCCGCGGACGGCTGCATAGGTGTCCAGCTCGTTGAAGAAGCTGACACGCAGCGCCAGATAGGTGTTGGCAAACAGCTTGACAGCCTCCGCCTCCGTCGGATTCATATACCGAACATCGATATTCTTCTTGATCGCGCCTTCCTGCAGCAATCCCGCAAAGGTTTGAGCCGCTTTTTCAAGGCGTTTATTCCCGACCGGTACACCGACGATGATGCGGCTGGGATACAGATTATCATACAGTGCCCTGCCTTCACGCAAAAACTCGGGGCTGAACAGAATGTTGTCACACATATACTGCTGCCGTGTATGCTCCGTAAAGCCAACAGGCACAGTCGACTTGATGATGATGATCGCGTCCGGATTGACCGAGATGACCTGCTCAATGACGGATTCGACGGACGAGGTATCAAAATAATTCAGCGTCGGATCATAATTGGTCGGTGTGGCGATGATGACCATTTCGGCATCCCGATAAGCGAGTGCCGCGTCCGTTGTAGCCGTAAGATCCAATTCTTTACCGGCCAGATATGCTTCGATTTCCGCGTCCACGATCGGACTTTTACGCTGATTGATCATATCTACCTTGTCCTGCACGATATCCACCGCTTTGACTTCATTATGCTGGGACAGAAGGATCGACATGGAAAGACCGACGTAGCCGGTCCCTGCAATGGCAATACGCATAGAAACTCTCCTTATATCTGATAGTACCCCTTATACCACTCCGCAAACCGGCGCAGGCCCGTGCGGAGGGAGGTCGAGGGCTTGAAGCCGAAGTCATTCTCCAGCGCGGAGGTATCCGCGTAGGTGACGGGCACGTCGCCGGGCTGCATGGGTACGAGCGCCTTGTGCGCTTCAAAATCGTAGTCGGCAGGCAGGACTCCGGCACGGACCAGCTCCTCGGACAGGATCTGCACGAAGTCGAGCAGGTTCTCCGGGTGGTTGTTGCCGATGTTGTAAACGCGGTAGGGGGGCAGCGGCAGACCGTCCTCACCCGTCTGCTTTTCGGGCGCGCACCGCATGACTCGCATGATGCCCTCCACGATATCGTCCACGTAGGTGAAATCGCGCTCACAGTGTCCGTAGTTGAAGATCTGAATGGTCTCCCCCTTCAGCAGCTTGTTCGTAAAGCCGAAATACGCCATATCGGGCCGTCCGGCGGGACCGTAGACGGTGAAGAACCGCAGACCCGTGGACGGGATGTTGTACAGCTTCGAGTAGGCGTGCGCCAGCAGCTCGTTGGACTTTTTCGTCACCGCGTACAGCGACACGGGGTTGTCCACCTTGTCGTCCGTCGAGTAGGGGACCTTCTTGTTGGCACCGTACACGGACGAGCTGGACGCGTACACGAGGTGCCCGACCGGATAGTGGCGGCAGGCCTCAAGGATGTTGTAGAAGCCGATCAGGTTGGACTCGATGTATACGTCCGGGTGGTCGATGGAGTAGCGGACCCCCGCCTGCGCGGCCAGATTGACCACGACGTCAAACCGATACTCCGCAAACAGCTCCTCAATGAGCGCCTTGTCCGCCAGATTGCCCCTGATAAAGGTCCAGCTGCTCTGCGGGTACTCCGCCGCGAGTCTGCCGATCTCCGCGAGACGGTACTCCTTGAGCGACACGTCGTAGTAGTCGTTGCAGTTGTCCAGCCCGACGATATGCACGGGCTGCACCGCGCGGAGCAGCGCCGTGACGAGGTTTGACCCGATGAAGCCGGCGGCACCGGTCACAAGAATGATTTTATTCCGTAATTCAATATTGGCGGTCAGCATTTCGTGATCCCCCGGTATTCGTTTTTGATCTTGGTGTAGCTTTCAAGGCTTCCGACGTCATAGCGGCTGCCGGGCATCTCCATGGCATACACCGGCGACCGCCCGCACAGCCACGCGATGAACGAGCCGGGCGCGTCCACACCGCAGCCGTCCGCGACGGCATCGCCGATCTTTTTCGCGTCGGCTGCCGTGTAGAAGTAGAAGGGCGGGCAGCACCACTGCGTCTTGGGCACGGCAGGCTTTTCCTCCATGCCGATCACACGGTCAGAGCTGTCACCGTCTTTGCCCAGCTCCAGCACGCCGCGCTTCTTCAGCGTCTCCTTCTTCTCCTCGAAGTAGCGCATCACGCAGGTCGCCTTTTTGTCAAGGCAGTACCGCATGAACGCGGTCAGCGAGAAGTCCAGCACGTTGTCGCCCGCGATGACGAGCATATCGTCGTCCAGTCCCAGCGTGTCAACGGCGAAACGGACGTCGCAGACCGCTCCCAGCCGCGTCTCGTTGGTAGAGGTACCGTCGTCCACGACGGTGATCTTCTGCGGCTTGGAGGCCGCCCACGCCTCAAAGAGACGCGCGAACTTATGGTTGGAGATGACTACGTACTCGTCTACCGCTCCGGCAGTGTCGATGTCGTCCACCAGCCAATCCAGGATGGTCTTGCCGCCCACGTCGAGCAGCGGCTTGGGGAAATTCTCGGTCAGCGGATACAGCCGTGTGGCGTATCCCGCCGCAAGGATCAGACATTTCATAGCTTCACCCCGTCCGCGCTGTGGCAGATATGCGCGCTGTACTTCCCTCTCAGATGCGGGAACGCCTCAAGATACTCCCGCTCGACCTTCTCCAGAATACTCTGCTCGAAGGCGGGATCGATCAGCGCCACGCAGCAGCCCTTGAAGCCCGCGCCGGAGAAGCGGCCGCCGTAGATGCCCGGCGTCTTTGTCATGATCTCATAGAGCTTGATCAGCTCGGGCGAGCCGGTCTCCCAGTTCACGATGGACGACCGACCGCTTTTGAAGGCGATGCGTCCCGCCTCCTCCACGTCGCCGCGCCGCCATGCCTCAGCCATGTCCTCGACGTTTTTGTTCTCGCTGTACCAATGCTCGGCCCGCTTGGCCCACGGCTCGGGCAGGCGGTCCTTATACTTCAGGTAGACCTCATACGGTACGTCGCGCAGATTGGTCTCGGCGAAATGACCGTACTCCATGCCGGAGTGCGCCTTGAGCGCATATGCCGCGGCGCGGCACTCGTCCACGCGCACGTTGAACTTGGAGGACGCCAGCGAGCGCTCCAGCCCGCTGAAGAAAATGACGAACTCATAGGGCTTCATGGTGGGCGCCTTGGGAATCAGCTCGTAGGAATCGTCCTTCGTGTCCAGATACAGAAGCTGGTCCCGGCGGCAGTATATTTCGCAGGATTGATCCAGCTTGCCGCAGGCCACGCCGACGTACTTGTTCTCGGCCTCCTTGGCGATGGTGATCATCTCCTGCGGCGTCAGCCGGATGCCGTTCAGCTTGCAGAGAGCGGACAGGAACGTGATGATCACGGATGCCGACGAGGACAGACCGCCGATGGGCAGTTCCCCGCCGATGACGGCACACAGGCCCACCCGCAGCGGGAAGCGCTTGCCGAGCGCGATCGTCGCGCCGCGCAAATGGTCGGCCCAATCGTTCTCCTTGACCGACGGCACCTCCATGACGTGCCACTGCGCGCGCTTGGCAAACTGCAGCGACCGCAATTCGATGACGCCGTTCATCTTGGGTCCGTAGGCCATGTGGATGCCTTTATCTATGGCGAAGCCCGTGATCTTGCCCAGCTGATGATCGGAATGAGCGCCGGCCAGGCAGATGCGGTAAGGCGTGAAGGCCACGTCAGTAGGCTGCTTGGAATAGATCTCCGTGAAAACACTGACCACACGGTCATGGGAGCCGGTTCCGGTATAGGTACTGCCGGCCTCCTGTGCTTCAACAGCCGGCGCAGGCTTCCGGCAGCGGCCGTCCGTCGGCTTGGGTGCGTTATCGGGTACCAGCCAGAGCTTGCCCTCCTTGCGGGCGCCGGTGATTTTCCCGCTCCGGCACAGGGCCGTCACGCGGCGTTCCGTCAGGTCCCATTTCCGGGCAGCTTCGTGAACATTCAGCATAATGATACTCCTTTTGTCAAGTTGTCAATATGACGATAGTATACCACATCCCGGCTGTTTTGTCAAGATATAAATCAACAAATGCGGTGTCGATCGGCAATGTATCATAGGCAATGTGACAAAAAGGGCCGTTTTCCGGTTCCCTGCATCTGAAAACCGCGCGATGTCTTCATCGCCGGAAGCCCCATAAAACTTTCTGCCCCCACCCCCCTACCCCCCCGCCCGGCGGGCGGGGGGAATATCTTATTTTAATAGCAGGGAGAAGGGAGCGGCTGCGCCCTGCCGCCTACGGCGGCTCTTCTCCCTGCATCCTCATCCCGCGCACGGGAGGGGGTCGGGGAGTGGGCCCCCGAGCGCGGAACGTGCGAGGCGTTCCCCCAAATCTGCACGGATCGGGCAGATGTCATCTGCCCGATCCCGAGCGGGGTCAGGGGCCCCCGCGTGGGCGTCTCAAAAAAGGCGGGCGCCCATGACGGCACCCACCCATCTCGTTCGGCGTAAACCGAACTTCCGTTTATTCATTGCCCATAAAGTTCTTGGG
>JAKSPU010000158.1 GCA_024404505.1 Clostridia bacterium | reverse complement strand
CCCCGCCCGTGGGGCGGGGGGTCAGGGGGGTGGGGGAAAAAGGTTTAGCAGCACTTCCGGCGATGCGAAAACGCTCGGCTTGCGGCGGCAGCGCCCCGCAAATGTCCGCTCTACTCCCCAATCTCGTCAGCGCTGCGCGTCAGGTCCTTGACCCATTTGTACTTGCGGAAATGCAGCATGACCCACGGGATCTTGCCCACCTCGTCGAGGCAGGTGCAGGCGTACACCACCGGTACGGGCCAATGGAAGACGAACGTCCCGAGCGCGGCCAGCGGGACGGCGAGTCCCCACATGGTGACGCACAGGCTGTACATATCGAACAGCGTGTCGCCGCCGGCCGCGAAGATGCCGTTGATGATGACCGTGTTGACCGCGCGTCCGATCATGTAGAACGCCATGATGCACATCATGGCGACGAGCAGCGACCGCGCCTCGTCCGTCAGCTTGACCAGCGCGAGCAGGGGAGGGGTCAGAAGGAGCATGATGACCGTCGAGGCAAAGCCGCAGTAGAAGCCGAGACGCATGGACCGGTCGCCGAACAGCTTGCCCTGCGTGAGATCGCCGGCTCCCAGCGCGTTTCCGATCATGATGCCGCATCCGGCGCTGATGCCGTTGCAGAGACAGCAGACCAGATCACGCACCACGCTCGCCACGGCGTTGGCTGCGGCAGCGTCCTCACCGAGATGCCCGACGAACGCGGTGTACGAGGTGAATCCGACACTCCAGAGCAGCGACGCGCCGAGCAGGGGGAGGAGACACTTGCGATAATCGTGCCGGAGCAGACGGCTGCCGCCGAGCAGATAGCGCAGATCGGGACGGAGGTATCCTTTGACGAAGCACATCCCCACCGACCAGATAAGCTCCACGACCCGGGAGATCAGCGTGGCGAGTGCGGCGCCGACCACGCCCAGCGCGGGCAGACCGAACAAGCCGTAGATCAGGCAGGCGTTCAGAACGATGTTGAGAACGACGGTCACGGAGCTGACTACGGCGACCTGACGCGCGTGCCCGCTGACCTTCATGAGAGCAAGGTAGCATTGCGAGATACCGGTGATCAGGTAAGACCAGCCGGCCACGCGCAGGTACCGCGCACCGATTTCGATCAACTCCTGCTCGTCGGTGAACAGCAGCATCAGATACTGCGGGAAGAAAACGCACCCGACGAAGGTGACGACGGACAGCAGAAGGCAGAAGCGCAAGGCCATGAAGAAGACCTGACTCATGGCTGCGCGGTCCTGTTTGCCCCAGTATTGAGCGCCGAGGATGGAGAATGCCGAAACGCCCGCCGAGAGCGCCATGTTCTGGACAAACTGGATCTGTGTCGCCAGGGAAACGGCTGACATATCGTTCTGCGAAGCGCTTCCGAGCATGATCGCGTCGGCGGCCGCGACTGCCGCGAGCATCAGGCTCTGCAGGGCGATCGGCGCGGTCAGCCGCAGAAGATCGCGGCAGAACGGTTTATCGCGGAACATATTGTCCCGCGCTTGGGATATTGCTTGACTCATGGATGGCTCCGATCAATGAAATGGAATATGCTTTTTGCCGGAAAAGGTCCCGGCAGAGAACCCGGGCTGTTTGATTCAGGTAAATATACCCTGTGCCTCCTGCGCCTGACGGCACTTGAGCCAGCAGCGGCGGCACATCGCCATATAGCGGTCGTTTCCGCCGAGACAGACCTGATCGCCGGAGAACAGCACGTGCCCCTCGTCGTCAAACCGGGCGTTGACCGTCGCCTTCGCGCCGCAGCGGCAGACGGACTTGATCTCCGTGATGGACTCGGCGATCTCAAAGAGCCGCCGGGAGCCGGGGAACAGGTGGGTCTGGAAGTCGGTCGACAGACCGAAGCACAGCACGGGCACGTCATAGTCGATCACGATCTGACCGAGCTGGTCCACCTGCTCGGGCGTCAGGAACTGACACTCGTCCACGATCACGACCTTACGATCACGGTACTGTTCCGTGTACAGCGCGTAAATATCGCGGTCAGCCGGAACGCAGACCGCCCTCGATTCAAGGCCGATCCGGGAACGCACGACGTCCGTGCCGTCGCGTGTGTCGACCGACGGCTTGAGGAGCAGAACTTTCATGCTCCGCTCCTCGTAGTTGAATTTCGTGATCAGCGCCTGGGCTGTTTTGGAGCAGCCCATCGCGCCGAACTTGAAATAAAGCTTTGCCATGATATACCTCGCGTCGGATGATCAGCGCTGGCCCTTGTCGTAGGGGATGCCCTCCGCCTTGGGTGCGCGGGACTTGCCGGCTGTGAACATCAGCACGATCAGCACGGCGGCATAGGGGATGATGTTGTAGAAGTACATCGGAAGTCCGAGGTCCTTGAGAAGGAACACGCCGTCACCGTTGAGGTCCAGCGACGCGTAGGAGGAGCCGACGCAGCGCAGAAGACCGAACAGGAACGAGCCGAGCGCGATGCCGACCGGCTTCCAGTTGCCGAAGATCATGATCGCGATGGCAAGGAAGCCCATGCCCGCCACGGTGCCGCTGGCCGTACCGCCCGCGGACGTCGTGATGTAGATGAAGCCGCCGAGACCGCCCAGAGCGCCGGAGATCGTCGTACCGAGATAGCGCATCTTCGCCACGTTGATGCCGACGGAGTCCGCCGCCTGCGGATGCTCGCCGCAGGACCGCATCCGCAGACCGAAGCGGGTCTTGTACAGCAGCACGGACAGCACGATATACAGCCCCAGCACGATGTAGGTGGAGATGTACGCACGGGAGAAGAAGGCCTGAAGGAAGCCGGGCAGATCCGGATTCAGCAGCACGAAGTTGAGCGAGACACCGCCGGGAAGCGTCGGCATGACCAGCTTGTCCTGCATGAAGAAGATCTTGATGATGAACAGAGCCAGCGCGGGCGCCAGCAGGTTGAGTGCCGTGCCGGAGATGGTCTGGTCGGATTTGAGCTTGACAGCCGAGAAGGAAAGCAGCAGCGAGAACAGCGCGCCGATCACGGCGGAGATCAGCATGGCGATCACGTAGATCAGCTGGGCCTTTTCGGTCAGGATGCCCTTGTCGATGAACAGGTAGACTGTCAGGGCGCCGCCGAAGGCGCCGACGATCATGATACCGTCGAGCGCGATGTTGATGATGCCGGAGCGCTCGGCGAACATACCGGCCATGGCCACGATCAGAAGGGGAATGGTGCAGATAAAGGTTTGCTGGATCAGGAAGATCATGCCTTTTCCCCTCCTTTCTCAGAAGAATCAGACGCGGGTGGTGCGGGCGGTGCGGGCGGCGCGGGCGGCGCGGGCGGCGCCGGCTCCGCCGGAGCGGCAGGCTGAGCGGGGGCGTTTTTGACCGAAGCCTTTTTCCGTCCGGACAGCATCATGCGGATGAAGTTGGCAAAGCCCGCGAAGTAGATGATGAGCGCCACGATCAGGTCGGACACGTACTCGTTGAACATGGTGTATCCGGCGAGGTTGTAGCCGCCCTTGCCGATGTAGCGCAGGAAGATCGAGCTGAAGATGACGCCGATCGGGTTGCTTCCCGCCAGCAGCGCCACGGGGATGCCGTTGAAGCCGGTGTCGGGCAGACGCGCGTAGGTGTCCCACGCGAACTCGATGTTGCCGTTGAGGTAGAAGAAGCACGCGCCCATCGCGGAAAGTCCGCCCGCGATCATCATGGACAGCATGATGTTGCGCTTGACGTTCATGCCCGCGTACCGGGCGGCCTCACGGTTGGATCCGCACGCCTTCAGCTCAAAGCCGAAGGTGGTCTTGTTCATCATGATATACAGCCCGACCGCGATCAGGATGACGAGGATGATCGCCATGTCGATATTGGAGCCGCGGAAGATGTTGTCAAGACCGAGCTTGGGGGTGGCGACGTGGTTGGTCATCGTCTTGAGCGTGTAGGCGGTCTTGCCACTCGCGGAGTTGACGAACACGCTGTCCTTGAACACCCAGCTGACCACATTGGCGGCGATCCAGTTGGTCATGATGCACACGATGACCTCGTTGATGCCGAGAAACGCCTTGAAGAAGCCGGGGATCAGGCCCCAGATCATGCCGAGCAGCGTGCCGACCACGATCGCCAGCAGCCACACGAGGAAGCCGTTCTTCTCGTTTGCGGGGATGGACAGGGCGACGATGATGGAGCCGGCGGTGCCCATCAGGTACTGACCGGGCGCGCCGATGTTGAAAAGACCGTTCTTGAAGGCGATGGCGACGGACAGACCCGTCATCAGAAGGGGCGTCGCCTCGAACAGCATCTCACCGATGGTGAACAGGATGTCCTGTCCGCTGCCGGACGCGAACGGGCCGCCGAGAATGATGAGCAGACCGCGGAAGGCGTCGGATACGGGGATATCCTCGGTGAAGATCGACAGAAGGAGCAGAACGATGAAGCCGACGAATATGCCGGCCCCGATGCAGATAAGGGACGACAGGAATGCCTTGAAGCCGGACTGCTGACTCAGCCTGCGAAGGCTGCCCAGCGGGTCCTTGAAGAATGCTTTCATATCAGTTGCCCTCCTTTTCCGGTGCCGGGTCAGCCTGACCCGCGGGATCGCGCTTGGCGCCGGCCATGTAAAGACCCAGCTCCTGCACGGTGATCTTCCGGGGATCCAGCTCGCCGACGATCTCGCCCTCGTACATGACGAGGATGCGGTCGGACAGGTTCATGACCTCGTCCAGTTCCAGCGACACGAGCAGCACGGCAGACCCTGCGTCACGCTGTTCGACGATGCGTTTGTGGATGGATTCGATCGCGCCGACGTCAAGTCCGCGCGTCGGCTGGACGGCTATGAGCAGGTCGTGCTGCCTGTCCATCTCGCGGCCCACGATGGCCTTCTGCTGGTTGCCGCCGGACATGGAGCGCGCCACCGTCACGGGCCCTTGCCCGCTTCGGACGTCGTACTCGTCGATGATGCGCTCGGCGTACTTCCGCATCTCACCGAAGCGGACGAAGCCGTGATTGCTGAATTCGGGCTCCATGTAGCGCTGAAGGACGATATTCTCCTCCAGCGAGAAGTCCAGCACGAGACCGTGCTTGTGACGGTCCTCGGGGATATGGCTCATGCCGGACGTGCTGCGCTGCCGGACGGTCGCCTTGGTGATGTCCTTGCCGAGCAGACGGACGGTGCCGCTCTCAATGGGGGACAGACCGCTGAGGCCGTACACGAAATCGGTCTGGCCGTTGCCGTCGATGCCCGCCACGCACACGATCTCTCCGCGGCGGACCTTGAGCGACACGTTATGCACGGCGTCCCGCTTGTGCAGCTTGGAACGCACGCATATATTCTCGACCTCCAGCACGACGTCTCCGGGCTTTGCCTCGTCCTTATCGACGGCAAACTTGACGGAGCGCCCGACCATCATGGAGGACAGCTCCTCCTTGGAGGTGTCCGCGGTGTTGACGGTGCCGATATAGCGGCCCTTCCGCAGCACGGAGCAGCGGTCGGACACGGCCATGATCTCGTTGAGCTTGTGGGAGATGAACAGGATGGACTTGCCCTCGGC
>JAKSPU010000157.1 GCA_024404505.1 Clostridia bacterium | reverse complement strand
ATCTGACGAAATTTCTGACGGCGCATCTGTACCGTCATCATTGTGCGGTAATGCCCTAAATTTCAGGAGGATTTTTATCATGTTTGATATCGAACAATACTTCAACGAAAACGAACAGCCGCTCGACAGCATCCCCTCGGACGGCGGCTTTACCGGCATCTTCCGCACCATCGCGTGCGTGGGCGACAGCCTGTCCTCCGGCGAATACGAGATCATCACGCCGGACAACGTGCGCCACTACTTCGACATCTTCGACACCTCGTGGGGGCAGTATCTCGCCCGCATCGCCGGAACGACCGTGTACAACTTCTCGCGCGGCGGCATGACCGCCAAGGAGTACGTGCAGGGCTTCGGCTCCGCGATGGGGTACTGGGACCCCTCCAAGGCCGCGCAGGCGTACATCATCGCGCTCGGCTGCAACGACCTGTTCGGTCTCCGTGAGGAGGTCGGGTCGCTCGACGACGTCCACGACGACGACCCGGGAAAGAACACCGACAATTTCGCCGGCTGGATGGGACGTCTCATCGCCCGCTACAAGGAGATCTCGCCCGACGCCAAGTTCTTCCTCATGACCATGCCGCTCGAAGCGCCGGATCAGGACGAGCTTCGTCTCGCGCAGGGGAAGCTCATGTACGCGTTTGCGGAGCATTACACCAACACCTACGTGCTTGATTTTGCGAAGTATATGCCCCGTTACGGCGAGAAGATGCACGAGCGGTTCTTCATGGAGGGACATCTCACGCCGGCGGGCTACCTGCTGACGGGCAA
Source organism: Clostridia bacterium (assembly GCA_024404505.1). Classification (GTDB taxonomy): domain Bacteria; phylum Bacillota; class Clostridia; order Oscillospirales; family CAG-272; genus CAMEON01. Next base: position 4,717 of record JAKSPU010000157.1, on the reverse strand, counting down.
GCTCGTCGCTGCTTACATCGACTACATCATCCGCCACAATCTGCACGATTTCGATCACGTCGGCCTTATCAACAAGGAGTATTCCGACTCCGGCATCAAAAAGATGTTCGGACTCTGAGGCAAGAGGCGGATATGGAAGAAAGACAAACGGCCCCCGCCCTCCGATGGCTGGCGATCGGCAACAGCCTGACCCGCCACGGGATCACCTCGTTCTGGTGGAACGATATCGGCATGGCCGCCACGACGGCGGAGCGCGACTACGTCCACCTCGTGACCGCGTACCTGCACACCCGCTGCGGCGGCGTCACGGTCGACACCTTCAACTTTGCCGATTGGGAACGCGGCGCGGCAGGCGTCCTGCCCGACCGTACCGCGGCCCTGCCGCAGCTTGACGCGTATCTTTGCAGACAGCCGCGGCTGATCACCGTGCAGCTGAGTGAAAACGCCGTCGATCTTACGACCTTCACGTCGGACACCGAAGCCCTGCTCCGGTACCTGCGGGACAAGGCGCCGGACGCCGTGCTGCTGCTCATCGACGATTTCTGGTCGCCCGAAAAGGGCGAAATGAAAAAGACCGCAGCCGAACGCTGCGGCGTGCCGTTCGTCAGTCTCGCCCGCATCAAGGGAGACCCGACGTGCCTGTGCGGCATGGGCGCCACGGTCTTGGACGCCGACGGCTGTCCGCATACGGTGGAGCATCCCGGTGTGGCGGCTCATCCCGGCGACAAGGGGATGCGGTGCATCGCCGACGGCATCATTGCCGCGCTGGAGACTCTGCCGCTGACGCGGTGATGCCGTAAGGAAAAGCCGCCCGTCAGGGCGGCTTTTCTGACGCTTACATTTTTCCCAGCACCTTCATCAGCGGCCGGGGGTCGTTGGCGGTGATGAGGGAAGCGCCCTTTTCGATGCAGAGGCGGACGTCCTCCTCGGTGTCGGCGCAGTAGAGGTGCATCGGCAGACCGAGAGCGGCAGCCTCGTCGAAGCGGTCGGACTTGACGATGCTCATGGACAGCCCGATCTCGTCGTAGGCGTCGTACCCGTCGAACTCCTGCATCTGCCAGTACGGGTAGCCCATCGTGACGGCGTTGTATTTTTCCTTCAGGTACCGGATGATGCGCCCGTTGAAGGCGTAGAACCAGCAGCGCTCGAAGATGCCGTACTCCTTGAGCATGGCGACGGAGAGATCGACTGTCTCCTCGGTGTACTCCTTGATCTCAACGCCGAGCCGCATCCCGGGGTTTTTCCGCGCAACGAGGTCGAGAAGCTCACGCAGCGTCGGGACCTTGACTTTTCCCTCGAACGTGTCGCCGAACTTATCGTAGAAGCACGGGTCGAGCGCCTTGATCTCCCCGAGCGTCTTGTCGCGCAGGTGCCCGGCCTCGGCGCATACGCCGCCGCGCCCGCAGGTGCGGGTGACGTTGCCGTCGTGCATCAGCACCGGCACCTTGTCCTTCGACAGCCAGATGTCGAACTCGAACGCGTCGACGCCGAGGTCGATGGCCTTTTCGTATGAGAGCAGCGTATTTTCCGGATACATCGCGCAAAAACCGCGGTGACCCTCGATAAAGATGTGCCTGTCCATGTGACGTATCCTTTCTGCCTGATTTTCATTCGTTCATTGCGCTGGCAGGGAACACCCCGCCGGGGTCTGCGTCCATTATATACCTTTTCGGGTGAAAATGCAAGACGATTATGAAAAACACTTCTTCTGTCTGACAGAAAAGACGAGAAAGCACCACGGCGGAACGATTGACAAAATCAACCGTATCGTGTATAATAAGATCAACGATTTCTTTACGGAGGAATTATCATGCGAAACCGGATCACGATCCTATGGGCTGTGACATTTCTGCTGCTCGCTTGCCTTGCGATCCTTTGCGGCTGCGGACAGCCTGACACGGAGACGCCGGTCGATTCCGACGTCCCAATCGAGGCTTCCGAGCCGGAGACCGAGCCCGTGACGCAAGCCCCGACCGAGCCGGAGACCGAAGCCGAGACCGAGTACGAGCCGGTCGCGCCTTACTACGTCTGCCTGCACACGGGCGACATAGAAAACGACGTGATCGGGACCTACGAGTCGCTCAAGGTCGCGCAGACGACCTGCATCCGCAGGGCCCAGTTCGGCTACCGTGTATGCGACAGCAACGGCGTGTTCGTGTGGGGACCCTACACCGAGCTGCAGTGTGACCTGCTCCGCGAGGGCAAGTGGGTCGCGGATTACGTCCGGGTCAACAAGTTCAAGTACGGTGACGCGCCGATCAATCCCGGCATCGACAGCTCGGCCAAGCGTGTCAGCTGCGACCGGCTCGTCTGCTGGATCTACTACCGCGTCGGCTTCACCGACCAGCCCCGCGTTCAGGGCCTGACCATCCACACCTTCTTCCCGTGGTGCGAGAGGATGGGCTTTGAAAAGATCACCCGCGTGGAGGACCTCCAGCCCGGAGACATCGTGGGTGTCCGCCGGAACGGATCCATTCCGGAGCACGTGTTCATGTACGCTGGAATGTCCCGCTACGCCGATACGCCGGCCCCGAACAAAAACACCTACCGTTATGACGGCGGCTCGGATTACTTCATCAATCTGGTGCAGCCCGTGACCGCCCCGATGTCCGATTTCATGGTGGCCTATCGTCCCGTCTTCCATACGGGAACGATTCAGGAGGTCGGAGAGGACGAGGTGCACGAGCTGACGCTGTCACAGGCGTGCGGCTTCCTCACGGGACTCAAGGACGTCAATTGGAATGAACCCGATGAGGAGATCAGCTACACGCACGACCTCGTGATCGACGGAAAGGCTTACCGCGTGGCGTCCGTATCCGGCACCGTGCTGGACGTGGAGACGGGCCTCGCGGTCAAAACGGGCAGGGATTTCCGCACGCTGCTGCGGGAGCTTCTGCGCGATCTGGCAGCAGCACCCTCGGTCTGAACCGATCTGTGCAGATCCCTGCGCATCTTCCCGAAACACGACCGCCGATATGACGGATAACGAAAAAAGGAACCCTTTCGGCATAAAAGGGTTCCTTTTCGTATTATTTCGCCATTTCCTTGACGAGCTTTTTCAGCTGGTTCACGGTCGACCGCTCGGCGGTCTTCATGGCACTTGAAACAGACTGCTTTCCTGCCTTGAGATTGTCGTATACCAACCATCCGAGGTCAGTGTCGTAGAAGTATGCGAAATCAAACACGCGGTGGCTGATGATGACGTCCACCATCTCGGCAGACTCGGGGTCGCGCGCGTTGCGGGACTTGGTCACGATCTCGAACAGGAGGGGCGTAATGTTCGTGTAGTTATACGCACCCATTGCTTCCAGCACAGCCCCGGAGAACTCCGGCGTCGTCTCGGAGGAAATGATGCCCACGAGCGGCGTATCGCCGTTGATGAAGGCGCAGTAATCCTTTTGTGCCGTATCGTATTTGGGTTCCGGGACAATGCCGTAGTCGTCCGACATTTCTGCGGACAGGCGGCTCATTCCGAGCAGCTTGTTGTCCAGATACAGAGCACGGCCGGCGATGAAGACGTCCGTGTGCTTGATGGCTTGGTTCGTCAGGCAGAAAGCCTGCTGCGTGATCAGACCGTGATACATCTTGTCATACACGTCGATCGCTTTGTCCCGGTCGTAATCCACCCCCGGCACGCCGTCGGCGTCCACCTCGATGAAACGGGTGCCGCAGCCGTAGTACATACTGAAGAAGGTGTCGATGGCATTTGCTGCGATACCGAACATATCGTCCTCCGGGACGATCTTGCCGTCACCGTTGAGGTCTGACGTCACGTTGGCGGTGACCTCGAACAGCATATCCAGCGTCCACGTGCCCGCGCGAACGGCATCGTACGGCTCTGCCTTGTTCATATCCTTCATCAACTTTTTGTTGAAGGCAAGGCAGGCGGACTGCGTCATGGATCCGGGCACGATGTCACCGCAGAGCAGGGGCGTGTACCCGTAAGCGGATAGATTCGTCACACATTCGGCGTCCCACCACGCGGCGTTCATGTCGAGCGTCTCAAGATCGGCCAGATTCCACAGCGTTTTGTTGACCGCACAGCCGGTGTAGGTGTACAGGTGACCGACGATCGCGTCGTAATCGTCCGTTCCGCTGGAGGACTGCGTGAGGATGGCTTGATTCACTGCCGCGTAGTCGCCGTAAGCGATCGGCTCGATCACGATATGCAGGTCGTTCGAGACGACGCGGTTGCGCTCGTAGACACTGTCGTCGAGCAGAGTATTGCCCTTAGCGCCGAACTCCTCCACGAGAAAGTCGCGCAGATAGGTGTTCCGGCCCTCGTCGCGGCAGAGGATGGTGAAGGCGCGGCCGTTCCAGTCGTCCTTTTTCACCTTTTCGTAGGCGGAGGGGGCAGTCGTTTCGGCCTCGGCAGCGGTCCCGGATTCGGGCTGCGTTTCGGTCGTCTCGTCCGTTTCGCCGCAGGAGGCGAGACAGAGGGAGGAGGCGAGCAGGGAAAGGGCGAGGAGCAGGACGATGATCACGTTGCTTTTGCGTTGCATAATTTTGTCCTCCGGTTAAAGAAATTCAATCCTTGTCGAATGCTTCGAGGCGGCTGTCGAGCCATCCGCCGTCCGGCATTCTCATGGCTGCTTTGATGGGGAAGCAGGGATCGCCAATATATGAAGGGCGGCTCTGAAAAATCATCGCACGGTGAATCGGCGGAATTTATGCAAGCATATGTGCCGTCAAGGCGTCAGCCGTGCATTGTGCGGTG
>JAKSPU010000156.1 GCA_024404505.1 Clostridia bacterium | reverse complement strand
CAGATGCCATCTGCCCGATCCCGAGCGGGGTCAGGGGCCCCCGCGTAGGCGTTTCTGCGAACACAGTCGCCCATGACGGCACCCACCAATCTCGTTCGGCGTAAACCAAACCTTGGTCAATCTTTGACCCTGTATAAAAGTTCTTGCGGATTCTTAAGGGCTTCTTTCAAGAAGCCCTTAAGCGGGGCGTGGGGCAGAGCCCCGCAACGCATCCCCACACGTCCCACCGAAAATGCAATAAAATCCCTGCGCCGACAACGAAATCACCGGATGGGCCTTGACTTATCGCGTCCGCTGTGCTATAATGATATGGAATGTGCTGTATGCTCACTATGATTAGAGGTTAAGATAGTATGGTCAAACAACTGAGGGACCGCTGGCTGGCTGCCCTGCTCTGCGGGTTCGGAGTCGCGTTCACCTTCTTCTTCTTCGGGCCGATGGATCTGTACGTCGGCAACAGGACCGAATTTCTGTTCGCCTTTTCCGACTTCGCGGGCTTTCTTGCCCTGTACGCGCTGGGTGCGTTCCTGTTCTTCGGCGCCCTGATCCTGTTCGTCCCCGAAAAAATATATCCCTACGTGTTCGGCGTGGTCTTCTGGCTGATCGTCATGGGATACGTGCAGGGCACCTTCCTGAATATCGGCATCGGCTCACTTCTGTCCGATGACGTCGGTTCCCCCCTGAATCCGGCCTTTGTCGTGCTTGATACCGCGCTGTGGATCATTGCGCTGGCCGGCTGTATGATCGGAGCGTTCTTTATGAAAAAGCATGATATGATCAAAACCGCCGCGCTCGTCATCCTGTTCATCATCTGCGGGATGCAGCTGGTGGGCTGCGTGTCCGAGCTGCCGGACCTCGGAAAGGCTACGGAGGCCGAGACCGGGACGGACACCGAAGCAGGCACGGACGAAACGGCCGGAACGGACGCCGCGTCCGAAACCGAAACGGAAGCCGAGACCTCGGCCGAGCCGGAGATGCTCTACCTCACGACCGCCGGCCTGACCGACGTCGCCCCGGGGAAGAACATCATCATCTTCCTCATCGACCGCTTTGACGTTTCCTATTACTACGACCTTCTGGACTTCGATCCCGACTTCTTCGCGCCGCTGACCGGCTTCACCTGCTTCCCGGACAACGTCTCCCTGTTCTCCCGGACGTACCCCGCCGTCACCGGCATGATCACGGGCATCCCCAACGACTTCTCCGGCAAGGCCGCCGATTACTTCGACTACGCCTATCAGAATTCCCCGTTCCTGCACGACCTGAAGGACAACGGATACTCCATCCGCCTGTACACCGACGATTATTACTGCTACCGTGACGCGTCCTCGCTGCTCGGCGTCGCCGACAACATCACCGGCACGACCGGCTACGTGGTGAGCGACCGCGCGGGGCTGGCCGGTCAGATGCTCGGGCTGTCCGCCTACCGGTACCTGCCCGTCGTCATGAAGTCGATGATCAAGCTGTCCTCCGGCTCCTTCTCCGAGTCCGGCACCTACACGGGCGACGAGCCCGCCTTCGACGTCAGCGACTACCGCACCTGCGCCGCCATGCGGGAGGGGCTCAACGTCAACACGAGCTACGGCGAGAACGCCTACGTTTTCATCCACCTGAACGGCTGCCATGCGCCCTACTACCTCGACGAGAACGGCCGCTTCACGTCAAACGGCAATTCGCTGGACGCCTCGCGCGGCTGCTTCGGCATGATCTACGACTACATCAAGGAGCTGAAGGACTTCGGCCTCTACGAGGACGCCACGATCGTCATCACGGGCGATCACCCGACCCCGATCGACGACTACGTCGAGCCCTCCGAGCCGCGCCTGACCGCGCTGTTCGTCAAGCCGGCGGGCAGATCGGAGGAGCCGCTGCGGACCTCCTCCGCGCAGGTCTGCGAGGCCAACCTGATCCCGACGCTCGTCCGGTCCGCCGGGCTGCGCACGAGCCACAGCTACGGTCCCGGCTACTTTGACGTCCCCGAGGGACAGGTCACCGAACGCCATCATCTGTTTGAGCTGACCTACGACGACGGCTCGTCCGCGCTCGTGGACTACACGATCAAGGGAAAGGGCAGTGACTTCGATAACTGGCGGATCACGGGCCGCACGGACATCGGATGGCTGTACAAATAAGGGCGGCTCTAAAAATTCATCGCACGGTGAATCGGCGGAATAATTTCCGCCATTCGTCACAAAAATCCTTCGTATAGGATAAATCACGCTGTAACGAATCAACAGGGCTTCGTCCCGTATCTCAAAAGAAGGGCAATACGATATGAATACTGTAATGTACTACCTGTGCTGGCCGCTCGGCTGGATCATGAAGTGGTGCTGGGAGCTGCTGGACAACTACGGTCTTGCGATCATCCTGTTCACGCTCTGCACCAAGATCATCCTGCTGCCGCTCTCCATATGGGTCCACAAGAACTCCATCAAGATGGTCACGATCCAGCCGGCCATCAACCGGCTCAAGGCCAAATTCTACGGTGACCGCGACCGGATCGCCGAGGAGGAGACCAAGCTCTACAAGACCGTCGGGTACAACCCGTTCGCGTCCTCGATCCCGCTGCTCGTCCAGCTCGTCCTCCTGATGGCCGTCGTGTACATCATCAAGCAGCCCTTGTCCCACATCCTGCGGCTGGACGCCGGCACCATCGCCGAGCTGGCAAAGCTCGCCGGAGTCGACGACGTGATGGAGGGCCAGCTGACCATCGTGCAGAAGGCACAGGCAGGTCTCTTCGACGGGCTGGTCTCGTCCGACCTGATCCCCGCGCTGGATTCGATCAAGGCGCTGAACATGAGCTTCTGCGGCTTTGATCTCGGCGTCATCGCCTCCGAGGTCTGGGGCAAGTACATCTGGGTGCCCATCATCGCCGGCGTGTCCTCGCTCATCCTCTGCCTCGTGCAGAACGCCATCAACGTCCTGCAGGCGGAGCAGTCCAAGCTCAGCCGGTGGGGCACGACCATCCTGTCCGTAGGCATTTCCCTCTCGCTCGGCTTCTTCGTATACTGCGGCGTGGCGCTCTATTGGGTCGCCAGCAACCTGTTCGCCATCCTGCAGCAGATCATCCTCAACAAGATCATCGACCCCTACAAGTCCGTGGACAAGGCCGATCTGGAGGAGAGCCGTCAGGCGCTCGCCGACATCGAAGCGCTCGACAGCAGGAACACCAAGGACGAAAAGTCCAAGGAGTACGCCAAGCGCGAGAAGGCCGACTACAAGAGGTTCTTCAAGATCGTCAACAAGAAGCTGGTCGTCTACTCCGAGCGCAGCGGCTTCTACAAGTATTTTGAGGCGCTGATCGAGGGGCTGCTCAAGTCCTCCAACCTGACCATCCACTATATCACCGCCGACCCCGAGGACGCCATGTTCAAGCGGGCCGAGTCCGAGCCGCGCATCAAGCCGTACTACATCGGTCCCAAGAAGCTGATCACGATGATGATGAAGCTTGACACCGACATCTGCATCATGACGACCCCGGACCTTGAAAACCTGTATATCAAGCGTTCCCTGTACCGCAAGGACGTCGAATACATCTACGTCCCGCACGACATGATGTCGGTCCACATGGGCTTCCGCAAGGGCGCGCTGGACCACTTCGACACCGTGTTCGCCACCGGCGGCCACGTCGAGCGCGAGGTCCGGTCGACCGAAAAGGTCTTCGGACTGCCGGCCAAGACGATCGTCCCGTTCGGCTACCCGCTCGCGGAGAAGCTGGAAAAGTCCTACGAGGCGATGGACAAAACGCCTCACACCCGCAAGGAGATCCTGATCGCCCCGTCGTGGCAGGAGGACAACCTGCTCGACTCCGTGATCGACGTGCTGATCGCACAGCTGTCCGCCGACGACGTACACCTGACCGTGCGTCCGCACCCGGAGTACGTCAAGCGGTATCCGGACCGCATCGAGGCGCTGACCGCCAAGTACAAGGACGTGCCTGCGGAGCGGCTGACCTTCGAGCTTGACTTCACGACCAACACCTCCATCTACTCCTCCGACCTCCTGATCACGGACTGGTCCGCGATCGCCTACGAGTTCTGCTTCTCCACCAAGAAGCCGGTGCTGTTCGTCAACACCAAGATCAAGATGGAGAATCCCGACTACAAGGACATCCCCGACGTCCCGGTGGAGATCTCCCTGCGCGATCAGGTCGGCGTATCGCTGGAGAAGGACGAGCTGCCCGCCCGCGTGAACGACGCCGCCCGCGATCTGCTCGCCAACGGAGAAGCGTGGAACGCCCGCATCACCGAGCTTCTGCATCAGCATCTGTTCTCCTACGGCACGAACGGAGCCGTCGGTGTGAAGTACATCCTGACCCGTCTCCGCGACATTCAGAATCAGAAGAAAAATCAGAAATAAAACGCGGCCATAGCCGCAAAGGAGTATTGACTATGAAAAAGAATCTGTTCCGTATCCTGTGGTTCGTCCTGCTCTCCGGCTGTGCCGCCGCGAGCGCCATGCTGTCCGCCGCCGCCTACCTTGATCCCTCCGTCGTGTCCTACACCATTCAGGCGGTCGCCGGTATCGTTATTGCCGCCGGTGCCGTGTTCTTCGTATGGTGGCGCAAGGTCAAGAAGAAGGTCTCCGACAAGCTCGGCATCGACGAGAACGCCGGCAAGGAGGTCGAGGGCGATCTCGTGATCAACGAGGATGCGGGCATTGAGGCCGCGGAGGCTGTCGAGGCTGTCCCCGTCGACGAGAACAAGCAGCAGGAAAACAACTGAACCGCGCCGTTTCCGTGTGTCCGGCAGGCCGATGCGATCCTTCGCGTCGGCCTGTCGGTGTTTCTGCCGGGACACGGCAGAATGTGCTTGACTTTTCCGCGCGGATGTGGTATAATACAACGATTTTTGTGACGGAGGACAAGCCATGTCAATATGGGAACTGTTTCTGATCGCGGTGGGGCTGTCGATGGATGCCTTTGCGGTGTCCGTATGCAAGGGGCTTTCCACCTATCAGCTGAAGCCGAAGCACTATCTGTGCGTGGGTTTATGGTTCGGCGGATTTCAGGCGCTGATGCCGACGGTCGGCTGGCTGCTGGGCTCCGCGTTTGAGAAGTACATCACTGCCTTTGACCATTGGGTCGCCTTCATCCTGCTGGTACTGATCGGCGGCAACATGATCCGCGAGGGGCTCTCCAAGGAGGAGGAGCAGGCTGACGACTCCTTCTCGTTCAAGTCCATGCTGGTGCTGGCCATCGCCACGAGCATCGACGCGCTGGCGGTCGGGATCTCCTTCGCGGTCCTGCCGGACGTCAATATCGGTGCCGCGGTCGCTCTGATCGGCGCGACGACCTTCCTGCTGTCCGCGCTCGGACTCCTGATCGGCCACATTTTCGGCGCGCGCTTCAAGAACAAGGCCGAGATCGCCGGAGGCGTCATCCTCGTGCTGATCGGCCTGAAGATCCTGCTGGAACATCTGGGGGTCATCAACTTTTGAGTGAGTGAGGGGATTCGCCGGGGCTCTGCCCTGCATCGGGAGAACGCCGGGGCTCTGCCCCGGACCCCGCTTAAGCCCTTCTTGAAAGAAGGG
>JAKSPU010000155.1 GCA_024404505.1 Clostridia bacterium | reverse complement strand
CCGAGGTCGATGCACTCGATGCCCTGACCCTCGATCATCATCTTGACGAGGTTCTTGCCGATGTCGTGCATATCGCCGTTGACGGTGCAGATGACACACTTGCCGAGGGGCTCGACGCCTTCCTTGTTCAGGACGGGCTTCAGGGTCTGCATACCCTTGTTCATGGCGCGGGCGGCGACCAGCACCTCGGGGACGAAGACCTCATTGTTCTTGAACTTCTCGCCGATGACGTTCATGCCCACGACGAGGCCCTTGTTCAGGATGTCGTCGGGAGCGATCCCTTCCTCGAGAGCGGCGGTAACGAGGGCAACTACTTCCTTGGCACGGCCCTTCTGGACCTTTTCGGAAAGTTCTTCAAAAACGCTCATGATTATTTCCTCCATGCAGGTAGATTTTGTTCGTTCATAAACGGGCCGGTATGGCCTGCGATTTTCTTCATTATAGCATATCTGTTTGCGGCTGTCAAGCGGGATGGACCCGGATCCGACGCAAATTCGGTATACGGGACGCGGACGATAGGGTTTTCAACCGGGGTATCGGAACTTTACCCGGAGGTCCCGGTCTCCTCTGCCCGGTACTGCTCAACGAGCGCGTTGAATTGCTCAATATACCGGTCGAGCGCTGCCTGCTGCTCGGGCAGCCACAGGGTCGGCTTGCGGTATCCGTTCACGCGCACGTCGCACGAGGCCGGGCTGTACTTCTGATACGGCCCCATCACGGGCCCGGACAGGTGCGGGTACTTGGCGGCGAGACGCGCCAACTCCTCGAAGGTCAGCATACCGGGGTCGAAGTCGATGGTGTCGAGCAGGGGCAGCGTGTCGAGGAAGGACATATCCTTGTCGACCGGCTTGATGCAGCACAGCCGCAGCTCGTTGAGGCTTTCAAGCCCCGCGAAGGCGGACATGGATGCGAGCGGGTACGGCGTGTCCATATCGCCGGACACCCGGAAAAAGCGCAGCGACTGTCCAGCGGACAACCCGGTCAGCGTCCGGGTCAGCTTTTTGGCACTGTCGACGTTCAGGTATTCCAGCTCCGGATTCCGGGACAGATCCCAGAAGCGGTCTGCCCGGATATTCCAGTAGATCGACACGCCCTTGAGGCGGGCGAGGTCTTCAAGCGGGGAGAAGTCGTTGATCAACTGGCATTTGAACAGGCTGATGAACTCGTACTCCCTGCCGTAGTGCGTGACGAAATGTTCAAGTCCCGCCTGCGTCATCCCGCATATTTCCAGAATACGCGGATGCTTCGGGAAGGACATTTCCACGTCCACGTCCTCCGGTCCCATCACGCAGGGCGACAGCGCGTCGCTGCGGGGAGACCGGTGCGTCAGGTGCAGCATTTTCTCCGGTTCGCCTCGTATGAACCACGCCGGGTGCTCGATGTAGACCTCGTAGCTCATTCAATGACCACCTTGAACGTGCGGGGCTTGGCCTCGCTCATATTGACGACGAAGGAGACGGAGAAGGTGTTGTCCTCGTCGTAGAGGATCGCGTAGCCGTCGTAGCCGTTGGGACCGGCCAGCTCCACGTACTGCCACTCATCGTCGATCAGCTCGTACACGGCCGCGGTGCCGAAGTTCCGCAGACCGTACACGCGGGCGGTCACGTTGAAGTCTCTGTCATAGTAGGTCTTGTACTTGGTGTGGCCCTCGGAGGCGTATCCGGTGCGGTCGATGTTGTCAAGTCCGCCGGAGATCGTGAACACGGCGGTGCTGCCGTTATCGGAGCGCACCTTGGGGATCCACGGGTCGCTCGTCAGCACGGTGTCGGTCTCGGAGGTCACCTTGATCGGGTAGAGCAGCGTGTTCTCGCGGGCCAGACGGACGTTTTCGTCGTCCTCGCTGTTGTGGTCGCCCCACGGCATCAGGATCATGTCGATCCGGATATGGTCGCCGGGCTGCAGGGTCACGTGGCCGAGATCCAGCGTCAGCGCCACGCAGCTGTTCTTTTCGACGAGGATCAGCGGACCTTCATACTTCTTGCCGCCGATCACGATGTCCCAGCTCTTGATCAGCGTGGACACGTTGGAGTATATGTCGTCGCGGTTGAAGTTCAAAGGATCGGTCTCTTCGAGCTTGAAGTAGTCGAAGTAGGGGTACTGGCTGCCCAGCGTGTACTTCACGGCGCCGGGGCGGTTGTTGACTTTCACGATCTTCGACTCGTTGTTCTCGTCGAGGTAGCCGAGCTTGGTGTACTGCTGGCTGCGGTTGGTGGTCAGCGCGTAGATCTCAAAGTCGTTCTTGAAGTCCTTGATCTCCACGGCGTTCAGGACCTCGTAGTCCAGCTGCGTGTAGTTGCGGTTCTCGTCGTACTGCGGCATCTCGATGTGACGGATGGACGCCGTCATGTTGTCGTCCGTCGTGACGTAGTACATGGTCAGGTCGTAGTAGGTGGGGCCGGAGCTGTCGATGTGGTGCCACCGGCTCTCGGTCCGCACGACCGTGCCGTCCGCGGTCGTGTACCACAGGAAGGTATGCGTTCCGTTGTTTTCATGCTGCGGCTGTTCGCCGAGGCAGGTCTTGGAGCCGATCGGGTTGCCGTTCGCGTCCAGCTTGGAAAGGTAGGTGTCGCCCCAGTACGGCTGCGACAGGGCGCGGTGGTCGGGCAGGCGGTTGCCGTAGTTGTAGAAGGCGATGCAGTTGGTCTCGGTGACGCCGAGGGACTGGTGGTAATACGCCTGATGGAAGCGGATCGAGGAGATCTGCTTCAGGCGGAACGTGCCCCAACGCTCGTAGAGGTGCAGGACGGTCAGATGCTCGGTGTTCTCCTTTTCCACGACCATCGGGAAGATAGCGTAGCCGTAGGAGATGCTGTCGTTGTGCGTGTAGAACAGCTCCTCGCCGTCGTGGGCGAAGTTCTTGCACACCTCGACCCTGAGGGGCAGCATCCGGTTGTTGTCGTCCAGCACGGCGGCGCACTCCAGACAGCCGTTGGTGGTGTGGGCAAAGACGTAGATCTGACGGTCGTCGTCGTCGCCCTGTATCTCAAAGATCATGGGGTACTGGTGGTCGGGGTCGTTGTACATCTCACTGAAGCCGCCGCCGTTCTCGATCATGAATTCATACACGCCGCGCAGCGCGTTGTAGCCGGCGTAGTAGGTCTTGTTCTTGACCTCGTTGAGGACCTGCACGTTCTCGAGCGGATGCCGCTCGCAGAAGGCTTCGTACAGGAAGGCTTCAAAATCGTGTGTGGGATCGGTGTACAGGCGGTGTCCCACCGTGATCTCGGTGTTCTTGGCCATCCTGTTCTGCGCGGGGGTATACGCCTGCGTCAGCACGTACACGCCGTCCTCGAGCGTGAGCGTCAGCTTGCCGCTGTGTTCCTCGGGGAGCAGGATGTAACCGAAGATGCCGGCTTCCTTGATATCAAAGCCGACGTACTCGATGCTGTTCTGGTCCACGCCGTCAAGCGAGCCGTGGCGGCCGGACTTGTCGTAAACGACGATCTTGTCCACGGTATCGGCAGGGATGCGGGTCTCGGTGCCGATAGCCGCCAGATTGTCGCAGAGATCGGACGCAAGGAAGCGGACGTTGTCGTTGATCTTATCGGAGTACGCGATGATGTCACGGTCCAGCGTGATGCGCGGGATGCCCTCCTTGAAGCGGACCAGCTTGATGGACTCCACGTTGATGACCTCGCCGTCGACGGAGCCGATGTCGAGGCGGACGCCGGTCAGCCTGCCCGTGTAGTCGGTGCATTGGCCGAGCGGGACGATGATGCTGTGGTATTCGCCGTCATTCAGGCAGCCGAAATTGACGGATTGTTCGGCGGTGTACGTCGTATTGGAGCCGGCGATGAAGAAGATCTGGCCCGTCGAGGACCGGGTGGACTTGAGCGTGATCAGCACGGCGTCGACGTCGGCCGTGTCGAAGTCCAGACCGGTGTAACTGATGTACGGGTCGGAGGCGCTCTTGATCTTGAAATCGTAGCCGCCGTTCCGGTTCTTGGCCATTTTGTTGGCGTCGTGGACGTAGTTGGATTTCAGGAGGTCGATCTCACCGACGTCTTCACAATTGACGGCACCCGTGAAGCTCTGATCGAGGATGTGGACGTCGTAGTAGTAGAAGCCCTGATCGTACAGGTTGGCGCGCCCGGTGGTGCCGGAGGCGTACAGCGTGGTGCCGCTGGTGAGCTTCACGAAGGTATCGACCGTGTTCTCAAGATAGGGCTTGCCGTCGCGGTTGGCGAGCAGCGCGATCTGCGCGCCGTTCCCGCCCATGTTGTAGTGCAGATATGCGTTGGTGTTTTCGATCACGTACCCGGTGCGGCTTTCGTCGAGGTAGTAGCCTGTCACCTGATTGGCGAGATCTGCGGCAAGGTTGACCGTCTTGGCGTTGGCCTCACCCTCCCACGCGGGGTAGGTCACGGCCTCCGTTGCGGGCTCGGTGGGGGCCTCCGTTGCGGGGGCTTCGGTCTGTTCGTTTCCGGTGTCCGCGGGCTCGCCGGACGGCTCAGTCACGGGATCGGAAAAGCTTTCAGCCTCTGTATCGGACGGTGCCCCGGTGTCTTTGCAGGCGGTCAGGATGACCGGAAGCAGCAGGAGCAGCGCGGCGGCAGCGGCGATATGGATGATCCGTTTGATACGCATGGTCAGATTCCTTTCTTATGAAAAATGAGTCAGATATTGGGCAAGTTGTCTGTTTTGATTATATCATAACGTCCTTTTTTTGTCAAGCAGTTGACAAAATATCCGAAATGTTTTATAATGAGAGTACACCGGGGCGGGCCGCGCGTCCGCCCGCATGAAAAGCAAGGAGGACCTCCCTTTATGATGAAGATCGGTATCGAGAGCGGCGCGTACCTCGGACGGTACGGCTTTGACGCGGGGCTTGCCCGCATGAAGGCACACGGCTACGAGTGCCTTGACTATCAGGACTTCGCCAACACGGACCTGCCCATGTTCAGCATGGACGCGCAGGGCTTTGAGGCATATCTCACCGAGCATCGGAAGAAGCTCGAGGATGCGGGCATTGAGATCACGCAGACCCACGGTCCGTGGCGCTGGCCGCCGCAGGACTACACCGAGGAGCAGCGTGCAGAGCGGTTTGACAAGATGGCGCGTTCCATCGTCGGCACGGCGATCCTCGGCTGCAAGAATTTCGTTATCCACCCGATCATGCCCTTCGGCGACAATCAGGACCCCGATCCGGAGAAGCTCTGGGAGATGAACTACGAATTCATGGGGCGTCTGGTTGAAGTCGGACGTCAGAACGACGTCGTCGTCTGCTTTGAGAATATGCCGATGCGGGCTTTGTCGATCTCGGTCCCCGAGGCGATCCTCAAGTTCGTCAAGACGATCAACAGCCCCTACTTCAAGGTATGTCTCGACACGGGCCACTGCTCCGTGTTCGGTCTGTCTCCCGCCGAGGCGGTGCGTCTGACCGGCAAGGACTATCTGCAGGTGCTGCACGTCCACGACAACGACGGCCGCGGCGACCTGCACTGGCTGCCCTACACCGGCGTCATCGACTGGGACGACTTCTCGGCCGCGCTGGACGAGATCGGCTACGAGGGCTCCCTGTCCCTCGAGACCGCTGCCCGCAAGTGCGACGATCCCGCCGAGATGGAGGCCCGCGAAAAGGATCTGTTCCTCGCTGCGAAGAAGCTGGCGAGGAGATAAAGGAGGCGCGGAGGACGCGTGGGGATGCGCTCCCGGGGCTCTGCCCCGGACCCCGCTTAAGCCCTTCTTGAAAGAAGGGCTTAAGGCATTACCGCACAATGCACG
>JAKSPU010000154.1 GCA_024404505.1 Clostridia bacterium | reverse complement strand
TCGGGCGTGTGGATCTCCTGCAGCTTCTTGAGACGGTTGTTGCGGGCGATGACACGGCGGTACAGCTCATTGAGGTCGGAGGACGCGAAGCGGCCGCCGTCGAGCTGGACCATGGAACGGATCTCGGGCGGAAGGACGGGCAGAACGTCCAGGATCATCCACTCGAGCTTGTTTTCGGATACGCGGAAGGCCTCGACGACCTCCAAGCGCTTGATGATACGCGTCTTCTTCTGACCGGTAGCGTGAGCCAACTCAGTCTTGAGTTCGGCAGAAAGCTGGTTGACGTCGATCTTGGACAGCAGCTCCTTAACAGCTTCGGCGCCCATGCCGACGCGGAACTCCTCGCCGTACATCTCGCGGTACTCCTCGTACTGCTTCTCATTGAGGACCGTACCGACGGTCAGCGGGGTATTGCCGCCGTCCAGCACGACGTTCTCGGCGAAATACAGCACCTGCTCCAGTGCCTTGGGGGAAATATCCAGCACCAGCGCCATGCGGGAGGGGATCGCCTTGAAGTACCAGATATGGGACACGGGGCTTGCCAGCTCGATGTGGCCCATGCGCTCACGTCTCACCTTCTTGGTGGTGACGTCAACGCCGCATCTTTCGCACTTGATGACTTCTTTACTGTGGGAATTCTTGTATTTTCCGCACATGCACGCACCGTCCTTGGTCGGGCCGAAGATGCGCTCGCAGAAGAGACCGCCGACCTCGGGCTTCAGTGTACGGTAGTTGATAGTCTCGGGCTTGGTGACTTCGCCGTAGGACCATTCCCGGATCATATCCGGGGAAGCAAGGCCGATCTTGATGGAAGAAATCTCGTTATGCTCCACAGTTACTTCTCCATTCATTCTATTTTAATCTGTCCGCACCGCTCTGTCCGGGGCCGGGACTGCCGGCCGGGGACGTGCGGACGTGTCGTGTGATTGCGGGGATCAATCCTCGGAGTCGAATTCGTCGGAGGCAAACTCGGACTCGGCGCTGTAATCGGCGTTCTCGTCGTACTCCTCGTCGGAGTCGATGTCACTGTGCACGATCAGGCTGGAGTCCGCGATGTCGTCGGATTCCTCGTACTGGCCGACAGCGCGGTCGATATCATCGTCGTCCATGCTGCGGGGCAGACGGCGGCGGTAGGTGGGCTGATCGTCGTCGTTGCACAGCGTGGACAGATCGACCTCCTCGCCCTGACTGTTCAGGACGCGGATATCGAGTGCCAGTGCCTGCAGCTCCTTGACCATGACCTTGAAGGACTCGGGCACGCCGGGCGTGGGGATGTTCTGACCCTTGATGATCGCCTCGTAAGCCTTGCGGCGGCCGACGATATCGTCGGACTTGACGGTGAGGATCTCCTGCAGGGTGTAAGCGGCGCCGTAGGCCTCGAGAGCCCAGACCTCCATCTCGCCGAAGCGCTGACCGCCGAACTGGGCCTTACCGCCGAGAGGCTGCTGCGTAACGAGCGAGTAAGGACCGTTGGAACGGGCGTGGATCTTATCGTCCACGAGGTGGTGGAGCTTGAGGTAGTACATGATACCCACGGTGACGGGGTTATCGAAGGGCTCGCCGGTACGGCCGTCGTACAGGATAGTCTTACCGTCGAACAGGCGCAGGGTGTCAGCCTTGCGGAGCGACTCGATATAGGCGGGATCGGATCTCTGCTCGGGATCCAGCAGACGGTAGGTCTTGCTGCCGTTCTCGTCCGTCATCATCTCGAACAGCTCCTTGCCCTCGGGGTTCTCACCGGCAAACAGCGGACGGTCATAGCCGGCCATCTGCAGGCACTCGGAGATATCCTTCTCGTTGGCGCCGTCGAACACGGGAGTCATGATCCGCCAGCCGAGCTTGCGGGACGCGATGCCGAGGTGGACCTCCAGCACCTGACCGATATTCATACGGGAAGGCACGCCCAGCGGGTTCAGCACGATATCGAGCGGAGTGCCGTCGGGCAGGAAGGGCATATCCTCGGGCGGGAGGATGCGGGAAACGACACCCTTGTTGCCGTGACGGCCGGCCATCTTATCGCCGACGGAGATCTTTCTCTTCTGGGCGATGTAGACCTTGACGACCTTGTTCACGGAAGCGGGCAGATCGTCGCCCTGCTCGCGGGAGAAGACGCGGACGTCCACGACCACGCCGGATTCGCCGTGAGGCAGACGCAGGGAGGTATCGCGGACCTCTCTTGCCTTTTCACCGAAGATGGCGCGGAGCAGTCTTTCCTCGGCGGTCAGCTCGGTCTCGCCCTTGGGCGTGATCTTACCGACCAGGATATCACCGGCTCTGACCTCGGTACCCTTCTTGACGATACCGTCGGCGTTCAGATCCTTCAGCACGTCGTCACCGACGTTGGGGATCTCGCGGGTGATCTCCTCCGGGCCCAGCTTGGTGTCGCGGGCCTCGTGAGAGTATTCCTCGATGTGGAGGGAGGTATAAACGTCATCGCGGACCAGACGTTCGTTCAGCAGGACGGCGTCCTCGTAGTTATAGCCTTCCCACGTCATGAAGCCGATGAGAGCGTTCTTGCCGAGGGAGACCTCGCCGTGCGAGGTAGCGGGACCGTCGGCAATGACCTGACCCTCCTTGATGGGCTGGTCACGCTTGACGATGGGACGCTGGTTGAAGCAGGTACCCTGGTTGGTGCGCTTGAACTTGCGGAGCGTGTAGGTATCCTTCTGACCGTCGTCGGTCACGATGACGATCTTGTCTGCCTCGACGTGCTCGACGCGGCCCGCCCGTCTTGCGACGACGACGACGCCGGAGTCCACGGCAGCCTTGTACTCCATACCGGTACCGACGATGGGACCGTCGGTGACCATCAGAGGCACGGCCTGCTTCTGCATATTCGCGCCCATCAGGGCACGGGTGTTATCGTCGTTCTCGAGGAAGGGGATCATAGCCGTTGCGACGGACACGACCATCTTCGGGGAGACGTCCATGAGGTCGACCTTGGAAGCGTCGAACGTACCGATCTCGGTGCGCTCGCGGGCGGTGACCTTCTTGTTGAGGAAGTGACCGGTCTCATCGAGCGGCTCGTTGGCCTGCGCGACGATATAGTTGTCCTCGACGTCGGCGGTCATGTAGACCACCTCGTCGGTGACGTACTGATCGATCAGCTTGCCGTTGTCATCGTAGACGTGCTTGACCTTGCGGTAGGGCGCCTCGATGAAGCCGTAATCGGAGATGTGCGCGTAGGTAGTGAGGTAGGAGATAAGACCGATGTTGGGACCTTCGGGGGTCTCGATGGGGCACATACGGCCGTACTGCGTGTAGTGCACGTCTCGGACGTCGAAGGAAGCACGGTCACGGGACAGACCGCCGGGGCCGAGTGCGGACAGACGGCGGCGGTGCGTCAGCTCGGCCAAAGGGTTGTTCTGGTCGGCGAACTGCGACAGCTGAGAGGAGCCGAAGAACTCGCGGATAGCCGTGACCACAGGGCGGATGTTGATCAGCGCCTGAGGCGTGAGCTTGTCGTTGTCCTGCGTACCCATGCGCTCCTTGATGATCTTCTCCATGCGGACGAAGCCGATGCGGAACTGATTCTGCAGCTGCTCGCCGACGGAGCGGATACGACGGTTGCCGAGGTGGTCGATATCGTCCACGAAGCCGACGTCATGGGTCAGGTTGAGCATATAGTTGATGGACGCGAAGATATCGTCCTTGGTGATGTGCTTGGGGCAAAGCTCGGCGAGGCGCAGCTTGACCTGACGCTTGACCTCGTCGATGTCACCGCCGCACTCCTCCATGATCTGCTGCAGGATAGCGGTGCGGACCTTCTCCTTGACGCCGCAGTCACGCAGATCGCAGCCGATGATGTACTCGGGCTCCAGCGTGTTGTTGGACAGCACGAGAACGGCCGCACCGTCCTCTGCGGTGATCTTCATCTGATTGACACCGGCGTGCTCGATGGCAAGGGCCAGCTCGTTCGTGACGAACGTGCCCTCCGTGCAGACGACCTCACCGGTCAGGGGCGAAACGACGTCCCCCGCAGCCGTGTGACCGGCGATGCGGGCGCTGATGGCGACCTTCTTGTCGAACTTGTAACGACCGACGGGCGCGATATCGTAGCGCTTGGGATCGAAGAACAGGTTGTTCAGCAGCAACTCGGCGGACTCCACCAGCGGAGGCTCACCGGGACGCAGCTTCTTGTAAATCTCCTTGAGGGATTCCACGTGGGCGGTGGTGTGGTTGGCAGCGGCCAGCGCCTCGCACTCGTCCTTCTCAAAGGTAGCCTTCAGACGATCCTCCTCGCCGAGGAGGGCGTACACGTCCTCGCGCGTCTCGGGACCGAGCGCACGGATGAACATGGTGACGGGCACCTTGCGGGTCTTATCGATGCGGACGTACATGACGCCGCCGATGTCGGTCTCATACTCCAGCCATGCGCCGCGGTAGGGGATGACCTGCGCGGAGTACAGCTTCTTACCGGTCTTGTCGATCTCGGAGGCGTAGTACATACCGGGAGAACGCACGATCTGGGAAACGATGACACGCTCCGCACCGTTGATGACGAAGGTGCCGGTCTCGGTCATCAGGGGGAATTCACCCATGAAGATGTCGGTCTGCTTGACCTCACCGGTCAGCTTGTTGGTGAGACGGACGTTGACCTTCAGAGAAGCGGCGTAGTTGACGTCGCGCTCCTTGCACTCTTCCACGGGGTAGTTGGGTTTCTCACTGAGGGTATAGGAGATAAAGTCGATCAGCAGATTGCCCTGGAAGTCGGTAATGGGGGAGACCTCGTGCAGGACCTCGGTCAGACCTTCCTCCAGAAACCACTTGTACGATCTGGTCTGGACCTCCAGAAGGTCGGGCAGTTCCAGATTGAAATGAGTGCGGGAGAAGGATCGTCTCGAGTTCTCGCCGAGCTTCTGCTCTTTCAGATTGATCATGTAGGATAATCACTCCATTCTTTCGTAATCGGGGTAGCCGGGACGCGGGGCAGAGATGCGGAAAAGCCGCTGCGGGACAGCGCAGGGCGGCAGCCAAGGTCTCTGCCGCCGCCGGTGCTTACATAACGGGAGGAAGACGGTCACGGCAAGGGATCTCCTCTCGGCCCACGATCGACCGGGACACTTCAAATGTCTGAGAGATTCCGTTCGGAATGCCGCAGGACTCGCGCCTTCGTCAATATGCACAATTACCGACGGATGCTTACCCCCGGAATTTACCTTTCGGCAGGGATTCCCACAAGGTAAGCGATTATAATGCAGTATGATATCATAGCACAAAAGAGCTGGTTTGTCAAGCGTTTTTGCATTTATTTTTCAAAAATATTTTTTCGGCAATGTGTTCAAAACATCCGGCCCGGCGCGGTACCGGAACGGGAATTCCGAAAAATGGGTATTGACAAACCCGTATACCTGTGTTATAATATCAAAGATTCATTGGGGTGTAGCCAAGTGGTTAAGGCACGGGACTTTGACTCCCGCATTCGTCGGTCCAAATCCGGCCACCCCAGCCATCATGAGTGTCTGATTTAGATGCAGGCACGAAAAAACGAGAAAAGCGGAGATTTCGAGAGATTTCTCCGCTTTTTTCGACTCTGAAGTTTTTCGAAATTTTGTAGATGCATTTCGGGCATTTCGGGTCTGTAGACAGATTCGAACCAGCGAAGCGGTTGAAATGTTTACAAAATTGTGGTATAATAGATGTAAATCTGTTCAAGGAGGATTTAAATGAAAATAATTGAAACATTAGCTTATGATATTGCCACAGAAGAAAACAAATTGTTTGCGCAAGAATTGCTCACCGA
>JAKSPU010000153.1 GCA_024404505.1 Clostridia bacterium | reverse complement strand
GATTTCATCACGCGTCTGCCCGGCGGCTACGGCTGCGAGCTGACCAACAACGGTGCAAATCTGTCGCAGGGTCAGCGTCAGCTGATCGCCATCGCGCGCGCCGCCGTCGCCGACCCGCCCGTCATGATCCTTGACGAGGCGACCTCCTCCATCGATACTCGCACCGAGGCGATCGTCCAGCGCGGCATGGACAAGCTCATGGAGGGCCGGACCGTGTTCGTCATCGCGCACCGTCTGTCCACCGTCATGAACTCCGACGTCATCATGGTGCTGGACCACGGCCGCATCATCGAGCGCGGCAGCCACGAGAAGCTCATCGCCGAAAGAGGCACCTACTATCAGCTCTACACCGGCGCGTTCGAGCTTGAATAAAACCGAGACCCGGTCCGCAAGGACCGGGTTATTTGTATGAGGATGCGCCGGGGCTCTGCCCCGGACCCCGCTTAAGCCCTTCTTGAAAGAAGGGCTTAAGGCATCACCGCACAATGCACGGCTGACGCCTTGACGGCACATCTGCTTGCATAAATCCCGTCATATTTTACAAAATTCCTTCGTGCGGGAGTCACCGCACGCGCGGAATTTTGTTTCATCTGACGAAATTTCTGACGGCGCATCTGCGCCGTCATCATTGTGCGGTAATGCCTTAAGGCATCACCGCTCCCTTCTCCCCGCTATTACACTTAGTATTCCCCCGCCCGCCGGGCGGGGGCAGAGGGGGCAGAAAATTAGACTGTACTATCGTCGAGCGGTTATCGGCACGGCTGCGGCTGCGATAATTCTCCCGCGAAAAGCGGGAAAACTCCCAGAATTCACGGCTTGTTCACAATGATGTGATATGATAATTTCCGTGAAAGCATCCCGTGCCGTTTGAAACACCGGTACGCGGCATACAATATCAGATAAGACCGCCCAAATCACGAAAGGAACGGACGAAATAATGAAAAGAAAAATGAGAATATTCCTTGCGGCAGCTGTCCTGCTGTGCCTTGCGGCCCTGCTGACAGCCTCCTGCGATCGCGGCGATACAGAAAACGCGACCGACACACAGACGACAGAGTCCGCTCCGACGGAGGAGCCGACGGCGGCTCCCATCGATCCGGCAACGGCCGCCCCGACCGAGCCTGATACCGAAGCTTTGACAGAGCCCGCGACCGCTGCTCCGACAGAGCCTGCCACGGAGGCACCCACAGAGCCCGTGACCGAGGCGCAGACGATCGACGTCGAAGCCTACATGAAAATGGATGAGGTCACGGACGTCACTCTGCCCGACAACAGCTCGACCATGTCGTGGGACCTCGCCAACCAGCTCCTGTCTCTCGCGTCCGGCTACGATCAGCCCGGCACGGCGGCGGTGTTCGCGGGCGCCGGATTCAAGGTGCTGACGCAGATGCATTTCGACAAGGACCCGGCGAGCGGCGAGCATACCTGCGCCTTTACCATCGGCAAGAAAACAATGACGTATCAGGGCAGGGAACGCACGGTGATCCTGACGGCCGTCCGCGGCACGAACGGCGGCGAGTGGTACTCCAACTTCGACGTGCTGCCGTCCCGTGATTTTGCGCTCGCCGAGGCTGAAAACTTCCTGCTGACGGCGAAAGACGTCTACGCATCGCTCAAGCCGATCCTCGACGCCGAGACCGATCCGCTGATCCTCGTATGCGGTCACAGCCGCGGTGCGGCCTGTGCAAACCTGCTCGGCACGCTGGTCAACGCCGACTTCGGCATCGAAAACGTGTTTACCTACACTTACGCCACCCCGGCGACCGTCCGTTTCGATCCGAATCTCGCCTGCCCGAACATTTTCAACTTCATCAATCCGTGCGACGTCGTGCCGATGATGCCGCTGTCCGTCTGGGGCTTCGGTCGGTACGGACTTGACATCATCCTTCCCGGTACGTCGACCGAAGTGAAGCAGGTAACGGACCCGATGGCGGTGCTCAGCGGCACCGCGCCCACGCTCGAATCCTACTACAACGACCGCCACTCACTCAAGGGAGCAGGTCTTGCGGATGACGGCATGACCGTCTATGAGGTGATGACCTCGCTCGGCAAGATGCTGGCTGACGGCGGAAGCGTCGGCGTGGCAACGGGTGGCGCGGGTGCCATGTCCGGCTTCGATATGCGGCTCCTGTTCATGTCGCAGGAAAGCGACCTTTACCCGTTCATGCAGATCGTGATGGGGTTGGTCGCCGAAAACGGCGAAGGGATGCAGCGCGTGCTGATCCGGCATATCCCGTCCACTTATCAGGCGCTTATGAAGCTGGAAAGACAGCTTGAGGGACAATGAAGTAAAAGATTCTTACTGCTTCCGGCGTTTACGGGTTTCATTATCCTACGGGGCGTGAGAATACGCCTCACGCCTCCGGCGCTCGGGAGCCTACCCCCGGCCCCCCGCCCGGCGGGCAGGGGGAATATTTTATTTGATAGCAGGGAAAAGGGAGCGGCGATGCCGCTCCCTTTTCCCTGCACCCTCATCCTGCGGGATGCGGAGGCTCGGTGAAATCAAAAAGGTGGGCGCCCATGAAGGCACCCACCAATCCCGTTCGGCGTAAACCAAACTTTGGTCATTCTTTGACCTTGTATAAAAGTTCTTGAGATCCTGAAGGACTTCGTCCTTCAGGCGGGGCGCGGGGCAGAGCCACGCAAGCGCGTTCTATTTAGCGCCCTCTCCTTACCTTGCATCACCCTTCACCGCTTCGGTGATGCTCATGCCGAACAGCTTGCGGTAGAGGCGGCTGACGTAGTTCGGGTCGGAGAAGCCGTACAGCTCCGCAGCCTGCGAAAGAGGGAGGCCCTCCTGCCGCATCACCGTGCGGATGCGTTCCAGCTTCATGCGGTTGACACAGGTCATCATCGGGACGCCGGCCTCCTGCCGGAACAGCGCGCACAGGTATTCCGGCGTGATGCCCAAAGACCGGGCGACCTCCTGCTGGCGGATGGGTCGGTCAAGGTGCGTGTACAGGTAATCCATCGCGCGCTTCACGTACAGACTGCCGCCCACACGGTCGGCGTCACCTGCCGCGCGCGCAGCAGCGCTGACGGCGGACAGAAGGCGGAGAAACAGCCCCGCACACTCGGCCTGCCCGTCCGGACTGCCGGGAGAGAGCGTGTGCAGACGGATGATACCGCTGATGCAGTCACGGAAGACCTCCTGCGTCCGGCTGTCGGGCGGCGACACGATCAGCGGGAGCAGGAGTCCCGGCACGTCTCCGCCGCTGCCGTCGGTCCTGATGACGTCAAAATCGAGTGAGAAGCACACCGTCAGATGCTCGTGGAACGACTCCGCGCTGACCGCCAGCTCCCCTTTGTACAAATTACAGATAACGTCCCCCGCGTGGGCGCAAAACGTGCCCTCGCCGTCCGTGAAGGTCAGCTGCCCCTTCTCAACATAGGTGACCTCCATGATGCTCCTCTGGCCGACGAGCCGGTTGCGGTAGGTATCGGCGTGATAGGTGTGCGCGAACTCGATGCGCGGGCAGGAGATGAGACGAACGTAACGCATAGAGTGCTTCCTCCTTGAGGTGATCGGTGCTTCTATCATAGCATTTTATCTTAATTTTGTCAAGATGCTTCAAATATATCCATTGCCACGGCGCACGAAAAATAGTACAATAAAATCATCACGGAAACGGAAAGGGGAGCTTCTGTTATGTCCACGAAAGAATTGTATAACGAGATCAACGTCCGTCCCGCCGGAGGGTGGGCGCAGCCGTACTTCAAGTGGCTCGGCTTCCGCAGCGGCGCCGCGGAGCCGTTCTCGCCCGCGCGGGCGCGTGCCATCCGCACGCTGTTTACCTGCCCGGAGCCCTTTATCTACAAAAACGACCTGATCGTCGGCAGCCTGCGTCCGCTGTTCGCACAGGTGGAGAAGGAGGACCTCAAGGAGGCGCAGAAGGTCTGCGGCTTCTACGGAGAGCGCACCTTCGGCACCAACGCCGACCACTACGCCCCCGATTACCGCACCGTCATGGCACAAGGCATCCCCGGTATGCTCGCGCACATCGGGGATTCCCGCCTCAGCCACGCGGACGAGCCGGAAAGGCTCGCGTTCCTTGACGATATGGAGGTGTCGCTGCTGGCCCTCTGCGACATGATCGCCGGTTATGCCGCCAAGGCTGAGTCTCTCAAGGGCACCGAAGGGTATGAGGATGCGATCCTCGACGCCATCGCGCTCAACTGCCGCACGCTGACCACCTCCGCGCCGCAGTCCTTTGCACAGGCGCTGCAGCTGATGTGGTTTTGCCACCTGTGCTTCTGCTACGAGGGCCGCTACGCCATGGCCATCGGGCGCATCGACCAATTCCTGTATCCCGCCTTCAAAAAGGATCTCGACGCGGGCGTCATCGACATGGAGTCCGCGACGCAGCTGCTTGAGAACGTCTTCATGAAGATCTGGGAGCGCCACGCCTTCACCGGCGGCGACGACGTGGTCAATATCTGTATCGGCGGCTCGGACGTCAACAATAAGTGCGAGATCAACGAGCTTTCCTACTGCGTCCTGCGCGCCGTGGGACGGTGTCAGGTGCCGGGCCCCAATCTGTCCGCCCGCATCACAGCCGACACGCCGGACGATTTCCTCGACGAGTGCCTGCAGACCATCGGCACCGGCCTCGGATACCCCGCCCTCATGAATGACGCGGTCAATGTCGCCGCGCTGTCCCGCTACGGCTACGCACCCGAGGATGTGCACGACTTCTGCATGGTCGGCTGCATCGAGAACCTGATCTCCGGCCGTCAGCGTCCGTGGAGCGACGGACGCTTCGACGCACCGCGCTTTTTCGAGTACCTGTTCAACAACGGCACCGGCATCCAGAGCCCGTCGAAGGGCGTGGACACCGGCGACGTGTCGGAGATCGCCGACATGGACGACTTCATGCGCAGATTTGAAACGCAGCTGCGCTTCGGCGTGGAAGCGTACGTCAACGGCTTCAAGGCGTACAACCACGTTGCCGAGCCGGACCGCTATACGTCCCCGTTCCTGTCCCTCTTCTGCCGCGACTGCATCGGCCGCGCCATGGACATCAATAACGGCGGCGCGCTGTATCCGTCCGTCCACGGCGCGGCCCTGATGGGCGTCGGCACGACCGCCGACGCGCTGGCCGCTGTCGAAAAGGTGGTGTTCGTCGATCACGAGGCGACGCTTCAGGACATAGGAGACGCCATGCGCCGCAACTTCGAGGGTATGGACGACCTGCGTGAGAAGCTGCTGGCAGCGCCCAAGTACGGCAACAACGACGACTTCGTCGATAAGTACGCCGTCTGGTACGTCGATTTCCTCGCGGCAGAGTTCTCCAAGTACAAGACCGAGGACGGCGGCGGCATCTACATCGCCATGGCCGCCAACACCTCCAACATCTGGGCAGGGAAGGGCATCGCCGCCACGCCGGACGGGCGTCTGGCCGGGGAGCCGCTGTCCGACGCCGCGTCGCCGACCTACGGCCGCGATACCCACGGCGTGACCTCCACCGTGCTGTCCCTGACCAAGCCGGACTACACCAAGGTCGCCTGCGGCACCGTCGTCAACCAGAAATTCTCCCCCGCCATGTTCAAGGGCGAGAAACGGGAAAAGCTGGCCGCCCTTCTGCGCGTCTACTTCGCGCGCGGCGGGCAGGAGATGCAGATCAACGCGACCTCCCGCGACGTCCTCAAGGACGCGATGGTGCATCCGGAGAAGTATCCGACCATGGTCGTGCGCGTCTCCGGCTTCTCGGCCATCTACGTCACGCTCGGCACGGACGTCCAGACCGACATCCTCAACCGCACGCAGCAGGACGATTGACATGAGCGGCGTTACCCTCAACGTATCCGATATCCAGCACTTCTCGACCGGTGACGGTCCCGGCATCCGCACCACGGTCTTCCTCAAGGGCTGCCCCCTGCGCTGCCCGTGGTGCCATAACCC
>JAKSPU010000152.1 GCA_024404505.1 Clostridia bacterium | reverse complement strand
ATGACCTCGTCATTACCAATGACGTGCTCTACCAACTGAGCCATACCAGCATGGCTTCAAGACCTGCCTATTATAGCACACTCGTCCCGCTTTGTCAAGGCTTTTGGCAAAATAAATCGAAAATAATTCCGGCTGCGCCGCTCCCTCCCTCGACCTCCTCGTCTCCGGTGAGCCGCGCCTGCGGGTGCGGAGGGTGTTTCCCTGCACTGCGTCTCCCGCGTCCCGCAGGATGAGGGTGCAGGGAGAAGGGAGCGGCGCTGCCGCTCCCTTCTCCCTGCTGATATATCAATTTTTCCCCTCCCGCGCACGGGAGGGGTCAGGGGTGGGTCCCCGAGCGCGGGACACGCGGGGCTGCCCGCCGGGGATCCGTTATACCTTTCTCACCCGACCTCCAGCTCTTGGACGGCAAGGTCAAACCCGCGGCTTTTCAGCGCGTTCGTCAGTCTGCCGCACAGCAGCTCCTGATCGCGCCGCACGCACAGGCTGATCACCTTCCCTTTCTTTTCTTCGCTGACGGCGTTCAGCGAGGCGATGACGGCGTTGTCGGCTTCATCGTCGAGCGCAGTCACGATCTCCGTAGCGAGATCGTCCGGGTACTGCTGCTTCTGCAGCCTGATCAGCTCCGGCAGGTACTGTGCGGTCAGCGCGGCATAATCGACGTCCGTCAGCCGGGCGGTCACGAGCAGCACGTCCCCCGTTCTGACGGTGCCGATGACCTGCCCCTTGGCGGGGATCCCCCGCTTGGTCAGGTATCGGTTCAGCAGATCCGTCATTTTCGGCTTGACGAGATCCAGCAGCGAATTGGCCGTTTTGTCGCTCATCGCGCCGAACAGCTTGAGCGCACCCCCCGCCAGAAAATCGAGAGCGCGGTTTCCGGTGCCGGACTTGTCAAGGAAGCCGGAAAGGGCTTCGGTCATGGTTTTGCCGTTGACGGCTTCGAGCTTTGCGTATACGTCCATGGTAGGTACTTCCTTTTGCTTATAGATTCGATCAGGACAGCTTGCTGCGGATATAGGCCTCCTTATCGCGGCAGTAAGCGGCTTCTTTGCCTCTGCCCAGCTTGATCAGCACGTCGCCCAGCTCACGGTATACCTCGGCGGTGTCCGCATGGATGAGTCCGAGCGTGCTTTCCCGGATCCGGCGCGCCTTTTCCAGCATGACCCACGCCTCGGAATGGCGTTCCAGACGGCGCAGAGCCCGCGCGAGCCAGATCTCGGTATCGGCGGTCCGCAGCTGCGGCTTGCCGGGTTGATTCTCAAATACGGTGTGTGCCTGCGTCAGAGCGGCAGCCGCTTCCTTGTACTGACCGGCGGAATACGCCAGCCTGCCGAGCTGGTACCGCACCTCGGCGGTGTCAGGATGATCGGGGCCGGACAGCGTCTGCCGGATCCGCTCCGCTTTGCCGAGGTAGGTCTTTGCTTCGCCCGTGCGGCCTGCGCCCGCCAGCGCGACGCCGAGCTCCAGATAGGTCGAGGCAACATCGGGGTGATCGCTGCCGAACTGCTTTTCGTCGTACGCGCGCACCCGGTTGAAGCAGCCTGCCGCTTCCTCATAGCGTCCGAGCGACTGCAGGATCCTGCCGTGGATATGACAGGCGTCCACGGTGTCCTCGTGGCTGCTGCCGACCGCCTGCGTCATGGCGGCGACGGCCTGTCCCATACACTCGGCGGCCTCGGAAATGCTGCCGGTCTTATACAGGGATACGCCGAGGCGGCAGCGGTCGTAGGCTGACTTCGTCGGGTCTCCGCCGTCTTCGGCAACCGCTTTCTTCAGGAACGGGAGCGCCTCCTCGAACCGGTCGTCCTCATAGAGGATCTGCCCGAGCAGACCGGCCGTGCGGACC
This sequence comes from Clostridia bacterium, assembly GCA_024404505.1. Taxonomy (GTDB): domain Bacteria; phylum Bacillota; class Clostridia; order Oscillospirales; family CAG-272; genus CAMEON01. The sequence goes on along the minus strand of JAKSPU010000152.1, from coordinate 4,179 downwards.
GGATCCGCGGCGTCCGGATCGGGCAATCTGCCGCGGATATCCACCGCCTTTTTCAATTCGGTCTCCGCTTCGTCACCGCGGCCGAGACGGTACAGCGCGGCTCCCAGACGGCTGTCCAGCTCGGCAGCCGCCGTGGTTTCAGACAGCGTGGAAGCTTCATATGCAGATTGGGCAGTACGGTACAGCGGCACGGCGTCGCCGTCCCGTCCGCTCTCATCCAGCGAGCGTGCATAACAGGTCAGCGCCTCCAGCGTATCGGGATGCGCCGCGCCCAGCTTGGCGTCACGGACGGTGTACGCCTTGCGGAAGCATTCCGCGGCTTCCGCGTACTGCTTGAGTCCGAACAGGGCATTACCCAGCTCGCAGCGGGCGGCGGCGGTGCCGAGATGCTCCTCACCGAGCTTTTCCGCCCGGATCGCGGCAGCCCCGGAGAGGATGTCCGCGCCCTCGCGGAAGCGTCCGAGACGGTCAAGGACCCCGCCCAGCCGGCAGGCCGTGTTGACCGTGTCCGCGTGGTCGCGGCCGGGATTTTGGCAGCGGGCGGCATACGCCTCGGACAGACGTTCGGCAGCCTCCTTCGGCTGATCCATGCGGTCCAGCACCGAGCCGAGCGCGTCCGCCGAGCGGGCGGTCTCGACGTTCTGCGCGCCGAGGACGGACAGGCGTGTCTCCCACGCACGGCGGAAGCAGGCCTCCGCCTCTTCGAGACGTCCGGCGGCTGTCAGCAACTCTCCGGCCAGATGCTCCGCCTCGGCGGTATACCGGTCGTGAGCGGGCCCGACGGCAGCGGCCTCCCGGAAGCGGGTCAGCGCCTTGCCGGGATCGATCGGCAGACCGTAGTAGCCGTGCTGATCGGCGATGCCGAGCCAGATGCGGGCAAAGCGGTTGCCGTCGTAGGCAAGGTCACGGTACTGCGGCAAAAATCCGCTGCGGTCGCCCTTGGTCTGCACGTCACGGCGGCAGACCTCGGCCATTCTGATATAAGGATCGGTCGTGCGGCGCGCCAGCGTCGTGACGAGCGACGCGACCCGGCCCGCAAGCCCGTTATCCTCGGGGAAGCGGATGGGGCAGCGGATGGTGCGCGTATCCCAGACCAGCAGCCGCTCCCGCAGGAAATCGGCCGCGTCGGCAAGCACGTCCCCCGCGTCCGGACGTCCGGAAAGCAGGCAGCAGAGATTGAAGGCGGAGAGATACTGCTCCGTCGGCAGAAGACCTCCCGTCCGCGCCTCCTCGGCGAGCAGACGATGACGCTCCATTTCAAAGACGGATTCCAGCCGGGCCGTGTCGGCGCAGGTATCGTCCGGGCCGCACTCATAGCTCGAGGCGACCGCCACGGGCGCACCGGCCTTCTTCAGTTCGTACACCGTGTCGTACACGGCCGGGAAGCCGGAGCGCGGCAGGATGAACGCGATCTGCCGGAAGCGGTACGCGTCCGGATCGGTCGGGAGGGCGGTATCTTCCCGCGCGGTACACAGCAGGCGGATCTGCCCGGCGCGGGGACAGTCGCGGAACAGTCGTTCAAGCTCAAGGGAGCAGTCCGCGATATCCAGCTCCTCCAGCGCGGGCATATGCCGGACGACCTTCATGAGAGTATCTGTATCGTCGGCACCGAGCCCGGAGATATCCAGCGTGCGGACGTGAGGCTCCGAGAGGCACGGAGCGGCCCGAAGCAGCCGGCTGCCGCGTCCGTAAAGGTCGAGGACGCCGTTCTGCATGAGATCCTTCGTCTGATCCTCGTCAAACGGGGTATGATTCAGGGATACGGTCTTTATGCCCGGCACCAGCGGATACACCGCCTCCGCCGGCGTCCCGCCCCGGCGGAACCTGAGATGATGCCGGGTCCCGGCATCGGCGCAGAACTGCTCCGGCGCGGGGTAATCGAGCGACGAACGGTGGCGGTTATAGACCGCTTCGAGGCAGAGGGCTTGCAGCTCCCGTCCGGCAGCGGCGTGGATCCCTGCCCGGACGTCCGCGTCGGTTGCGGGGTCGGCAGCGGCATCGGCAAGCAGGTATTGCAGGATCGTGCCGTCAGGGAACCAGCCGGCGGCTCCGTGGCTGCTGCCCGTCCCGCCGGTGATCGTCAGGGCGAGCGCGTCGGACGTTCCCTTCTCGGTTCCGACCGTCAGTCCGCGGACAACGTCAGCCGGGACGCGGCGGGTCAGCGTGGTGCCGACGGCGGCGAGCGCCGCCTTGCGGGCCTTGTCGCGGAAGGCAGCCTCTCTTTCGGCTGCGTCCTTTTTCGACGTGCCGGGCTGCCGGAGCGCACGCCGGATCCCGCGCGTCATGATGACGTCAAGCACGTCGAAGTAATCAAGATCCTCGATGCTGTCGCGCTTGCGGCCGGTCAGCAGCTCGGGAGCCCACTTGATCACGAACGGCTTGCGGAACAGCGTGTCCGCCTGATACAGGCCCTCCAGCTGTTTGATATGCGTCTTGCGGGCCGCGGCGTCCTCGCGGATGCGGGTGCTGATCTTCGTATACAGCTCCCTTGCCTGCCGCACGGTGAGCGGCTTGACCGAATACACGCGGACAGGCATATCGTCGCGGTCCGGGACGCCGGCCCTGAATACGTCGGGGCGTGTCGCTATGATCAGGTGGAGGCACCTATCGTACAGGCCGGAGCGGCACAGCTGGGTCAGGAGCCGTCCGAACAGCACCTCAGCCTCCTCACCGCACGCGGTACAGAAGGCGTCGAAGGAATCGAGCAGGACGGTCACGGGCTTCTTCCCCGCCGCAAGGCGTGCCGTCCGGCGGGACAGCTCGTCCAGCACAGCCTGCACGTCCGTGAATTGGGAGAGATCCATGAACACCTCACCGTAGGAGGTCAGGTCCTTCGTCGGCGGCAGGAACGGCTTACGGCGCATGGCATACGCCAGATCCAGCATCAGGTCCGTCTTGCCGACGCCCTCCTGACCGCTGATCACGCAGAGGCCGGGCAGTGCGCGCTTCAGATCGTGGACCATCGTGTCGAAAGCAACGCCTTCCGCGCTGTCATCGTCCGTATCGCGCAGGACGTGCGGGACGTAGTCGTCAAGATGCCCAAGCAGCGTGCCGGAACGGTCCCCGATGACGGAGACGCCGGGCGCGCGGTTCAGGTCCCGCGACAGAGCGCGCACGAACAGGTGCTTCCTCCGGACAAGGCGGAACACACCGTAAGCGATGAGCGCCGCGAGGCACAGGAAGATCACGGTAAAGAGGATCGGATGCTGTATGATGAGCGACAGAAAGCGTCGGAAAAGTTTATACAAAGGAAAGTCCCCCTTTCGCCGCCCGGGGAACGCCGGACGGGTGTATTCCGTTTTATTATAACGGATTCTGTCAAAAAAAGCAATAGCAGCCGGACCACTTTTTCATTTTTTTCCCGCTTTTGTCCGCCGGGCGGGCCCCCGGAGACGATACCGCCCGGATCAAGAGTTTTTTAATTGAAATCTGCTCTTCCCTGTTGATTTTTCGGATGAATTGTGTTACAATAACTATGTGTGTTTTCCCTAACTTTATCATACAGAGAGGAAACGGCTATGGACCAAGAAAACAAGCTGACGCAGCCGGGCGGATCCGCCGCACCGGATTACGTCATCGAAATGCGGAACATCACCAAGCGCTTCCCCGGCATCATTGCCAACGACAACATCACGTTGCAGCTCCGCCGCGGCGAGATCCACGCGCTGCTCGGAGAGAACGGCGCAGGCAAATCTACGCTCATGTCCGTCCTGTTCGGCCTGTACCAGCCCGAGGAGGGCGAGATCCTGAAGGACGGGAAGAAGGTCGAGATCCACGATCCCAACGACGCCACCGCGCTCGGCATCGGCATGGTGCATCAGCACTTCAAGCTGGTCGACGTCTTCACCGTGCTGGACAACATCATCCTCGGCGCGGAGACCACGAAGCTCGGCTTCCTGCAGAAAAAGGAGGCCCGGAGAAAGGTGCTTGAGCTGTCCGAGCGGTACGGCCTTATGGTCGATCCGGACGCGAAGATCGAGGACATCACCGTCGGTATGCAGCAGCGCGTCGAGATACTGAAAATGCTCTACCGCGACAACGAGGTGCTGATCTTCGACGAGCCGACCGCCGTGCTGACCCCGCAGGAGATCGACGAGCTGATGCAGATCATGAAGAATCTGGCTGCCGAGGGCAAGTCCATCCTGTTCATCTCCCACAAGCTCAACGAGATCATGGCCG
>JAKSPU010000151.1 GCA_024404505.1 Clostridia bacterium | reverse complement strand
CCCGGGATGAGGATGCAAGGAGAAGGGCCGCCCGCAGGCGGCCCTTCTCCTTGCTTACAAAATAGATATTCCCCCCGCCCGCCGGGCGGGGGGTCAGGGGGGTGGGGGAAAGTTTGACGGAATCACCGGCGATGCGGAAACGCCCGGTTCCGGCGTCATTATTTATTCATAGCCTTCGGATCAAGCCGGTAGGTCTTCCCTCCGACCGCCACCGTAAGCCATTCGTCCGCGCCTGCGGACACTTCAGGCAAAGCATCGCCCCGCTTGACGGGGAACAGCAGCGTCAGCGCCGTCCATTCGATAAGACATGGCGAAGACAGCGTGATGGTCGCCGCCGGATGGTTGGAGCGGTCGTTCCGCCCGATATACCAACCCGCCGGGACCGGTTCCCGCTGTCCGACGGCTGTCTGCACGTCGGGAAGGACGCCATCCGCGCCGGGTATGGAAACGAGCAGGAGATCGTAGTCTTGACCGGGCGAGGCGAGGACGGCGCCGGGCAGCCCGGGGACGGGCCGTATCTCGGTGCTGTCTGTGTGGAAGCGCAGCGCATAGGTGTGCGGCTGACCGTCTGCTGAGGTCAGCGTGTCGCGGACCGCAAAGAAGTCCGGCTTGCAGAAGCGCACCTCGCGCTTGTGGACGGCAGTCCGTGCCTGTTCCGGACCGAAGCCGTCGTCGAGGATGCCGAAGGCGTAGTCAAAGACGTCGTTCGTGATCCAGCCGGCGTCGATCGGCGAGGTCACGCGCAGCGGCTGACGACGCGCCTGCGCCTGACCGTCCACGAGCGCGGTGTTGTGGTCGTATCCGGACAGCCCGTAGGACCGCGCCCACGATTGCTCGTACTGTCCGCCGCCGTCGTCGAAGATCAGCTCGTCGGAGCCCTTATAGAGGTTGACGTTGAGCTTGTCCTGATGCATATGCCCCATGCCGAGCGGGCCGACGTCAAAGCAGAGATAGGCCGCGTCGGCGGACCAATCCGTCCGCATGGCGGCAAACCCGGACCACGGGAGGAAGCGTGAGGCGGTTTCCCCCGCGGGCGCGTGACCGCGCGTACGGTCGCTGTTGACGTAGGCGAACGCCGGCTCCTCGGGGAACAGACGTTCCGCGGCCTTCGTGAGGATCTTCGTCTGCATGGTGTAGCAGTCGTTGGTGCGCGGCTGCGTAAAGCCGGGGGTCGATAGCTCGACGCCCGCCAGCGCCATGCGGCGGAGCGTATCCCGATAGGAGCGCGGCAGCTCGTCCGTGCGTCCGAGCGCGGCGGCCACCTTATACAGCCCCAGAGCGCATCCGTAGGTGACGATATGGTAGTCCGGGGACAATTCATACTGCAGCCCGTCGGGCAGGATCTGCCTGTCAAGCTCGGTGGACAGCCGCTGCCCGGCTTTCAGCCGCAGCGTCTCGGCGTCGCGCAGCTCGGGAAATAGTGACCCGAAGGTGTAGGTGCCGTTGGATTCCATCATCAGCCAGTTGCCGCCGGTCGGGTGGGCGTCCAGATGGACGGCCTGCCGGTGCATGGACGCGACCATCAGAAGCAGCGTTTCGTCGGACACGGACGGTGACGTGCGGAACAGGTTGAAGGCGGTCGGCCACGAGCCGAGCAGTCGCAGCCCGCATTCGATCGTGCGCCACGCGCTGCCGGGACCGTTCCAGCCGTCGTGCAGACGGGTCTGTGCGATCCAATCCCGCAGCTGGCGGTCAAAGGCCGCCGCAAACGTCTCGTCGCCCGTGTCGGCGTAGGCGCAGGCCATCCCGACCCACCAGCCGTGGCGGTTCAGCTGCCACAGCCACTCGTGGTTGACGGGCGGCTTTTCCAGCGTCGGATTGTACAGGAAATCGATGGCGCCGTCCGGGAAGTCGTGGTCGATATTGATCTCACGCATCTGTCCGGCGGCCCTGCGGCGGGCAAGCTCCGGGTCATAGGGCCCGGCCTCGAAGTCTTCAACGCCGGAGGACGGCTTATGCCGGTAGTACGACGCGGCGGCATGGATCATGCCCGCTCTGTCACCGGCTGCATGGGCGGCCTCATAGGCCGGACCGACGCACTCCGGGACGAGCAGCGTCAGCAGCTCGTCTATGTGCGCGTCAAATTCTGCCCGGATCTCCGGGTTTTCGCTTACTTTCATATCGTGCCTCCGTGCGGCTGCTTACCGGTGCTGCCGGCAGATCCATCCGATCAGCGCGGGGTCCTGATAGGCAGGCACCCAGCTGTCATGCCCGACACCGTGATACAGCGTCAGATCGGCGTGACCGCCGGCCTTGTTGACGTCGTTGACCATGCCGATGCTCTCCTCGCAGCTGATGCAGTTGTCCAGCGTGCCGTGGAAAGCCCAGATGGGGATATCCTTCAGCGTGAAGGCCATCCAGCGGATCACGGCGCCGCAGACCGGCACGAGGCAGGCGAAGCGTTCGGAATGTCCGCAGGCCCACAGCCACGTCTCGGTGCCGCCCATAGACAGTCCCGTCAGGCAGACGCGGTCGGGATCGACCCGATAGGTGTCCAGCAGGTGGTCAAGGAAGAAGTTGAGGGACTCGGTAATCACCGGCCACACGGATTCGGAGGGGCACTGAGGCGCAATCAGCACGAACGGATACTCCGCTCCCTCGTGCGCGTAGCGCGGGAAGCCGTGTACCTCGACGGCCTCGACCTGTGATTCATCTCCGTTCCCGCGTTCTCCGTAGCCGTGCAGGAACAGCACGAGCGGATAATCCTTGCCGGACTCGTAATCCTCCGGCAGGTATTCGATGTAGCCCATCGTGACCCCGGTCTCCGGGATCGGGTACAGTCTCTTTGTTCGTTTCATGCCGTGTATCTCCTTGTCACGATTAATGATTTTCAGTTTTCCTCGCGATCCGTCACGCGGCAGTTGACGCTGCTCGTATCCCCGCACGCGATCCGGATATGAGCGTACCGACCGTGTCCGAGGGAAAGATTGCGGATCGAGACGGTCTCCCCGTACAGCGAGGGGTCGATATGCGGCGTGACCGTCAGCGTGTCCGTCCACGCGTCGTAGTCCACGCCGAAGATGACCTCGATCAGCAGCTCGACGTACTGCGAGGCCGACCAGCCGTAGCGCTCGACACCGTGACCCATGCCCGTGGAGGGGCTGACGAACTCGGCGTAGTTGCCGTTGAAGGTGCGGACGGTCTGCAGGGCAAGGTGAGCCGCCTCAGCGTCAAGCCCGGATTCGACCAGCCCGGCCGTGATGATCTCGTTGCGCTGCGTCCAGATATTGCCCTTCCAGCTCGGATGCCCCTGATACACGCCGACGGTCTCGACGTACTCGGGGCTGTTCTTCGCCATCGTGGTCAGTCCCCACCGGCTGTTCCAGCCGAAGAGGGAATCGTCCTTGAGGGCGGCAAGCAGGCGCGGGACCCTGTCAGCGGTGACGATACGCCGCTTGAAGACGTCGAAGGCGGAGTTGTACACTCGCTCTGTCATGCGGCGGTCTTCCTTGACCAGCCACGTGTGGTACAGGCCGGTCTCCGGGTCGTAGAGGTAACGGTTGACGCGGGCGCGGAGGTCGTCGAAGGTGCGGCGGTGGGCGGCAGCCTCGTCGGTAAGTCCGAGCCTGTCCGCCATGCGCGAAAGCACGTCGGCTCCGACGCAAAGCTGGACGTTGAGGTCGACCTCGGCGGCGGTGTGTTGGTCGTGGAAGTCACAGGGGTCGGTCTCCTCAAAGATGCCGCAGACGAGGCCTGTCCCCGCGTCGCGCTTGACGGGAGAGAGCCACCACTCCATGTAGCGGCACAGCATCCGGTAGATGCGGGCGATATACTCGTCGTCCGTCGTGCGGCGGCAGACGCGGTACGCCACCTCGAACAGGAGCGGGATCGCGGACAGCTCTTCATCATAGTCAAGGACCTTGTCGTAGCCGTAGAGCGGGATCCGTCCGTTCTCCTTCTGCACGAGGGAAAAGTTCTCAAGGCACTTCTCACAGAAGTCCTGACCCAGCCATTTGTACCCGGATAGGGCGAGCGCGGTGTCCCGTTCCCACCAGCAGTGTCCGTACTGTCCGCCGGGACCCATGAAGGGGTAGGCGAAGCCCAGCGTGGGCAGATGCGGGACCTTGCATTCCTCCAGAACGGCGAAGGCATCCGCGAACTGCGCCTGCGTGATGCCGGGAAAATCCAGTTTGATCATAGCGCAGATCCCTTACTCGGAGAGCAGCTCCAGCAGCTCCGCGCGGCAGGCCTCGAGCAGGACGTCGTCGTCGGTGAAGTCGGTGAAGGAGCGGGCGACACGGGCCGCGATCGCCGTCGCCGCCTCGGGGGCCTTTGCGGCCAGCAGGTGCAGCAGTTCCCAATCCTCGATGCCCTCGGTCGTGCTGATGCCGCGGTTGGACATCATGACCGTGCCGTTCCCGGCGTCGGGGTAGACGATGAAGCCGTCTCCCTTGAAGCGTGCCGCGCCGCCGAGGCCGTACAGCGAATCCATGCTCCAATAGTTGAAGCCCCAATGCAGGAAGCCCGTGATGCCCTGACTGAAGCACGCCCACTTGATCAGGCGCGCGTAGGAGTGGGGCAGGTCGATGAACTTGTTCAGCCACCAAGGCTCCTCGGGGAAGCAGCAGGAGTAGCACCAAACGGTGTCACCGGCAGCCTGACGTGCCTTATAGTAGGCGGGATCGCAGGCGTAGACCTCCAGCCGCGGGACGTACTGATCGCAGTATCCTTCCAGACCCTCGGACGACTCGTGCATATCCAGCGGCTCGCCGCAGGGGACGCCCGGCATACAGCGCCGCGCGATATCGCGGGCCCATTTCCAATATTCGGTCGTGTGCGGCTCGTCCTCGAGGCGCATGACCAGCATGGGCAGCCAGCCCTTTTCCTCAAAGTGCCGGTAGATCGCGGTGAACAGGGCTTCGGTCCACGCGTCGGCGTCCGGCTCGAAGATGCGATAATTGCAGTGCTTTCCCTCGTAGTCGATCCCGCCGATCGTCTCGCCCGTGACCGAGCGGATGATGGAGCCGATCGTCAGATACCGGAAGCTGCCGTTTGCGAGGAAGCACTCGATGAAGCGGTCGAGCAAGCCGAACTCAAAGCGCCATTCCTTTTCGCCGACGCGGGTCGAGCCGCCGTCGCGCAGGAACGAGAGCACGGTGATGTTGAGGCTGTTGACGCGCAGCGCCTTCATGGCCTTGGCGTACTCCGCCATCAGCGCCCACCACTCGCCGGAATAACGATCGAAATCGTAGAAGCCCGGCAGCGGTGCGTGGCTGCGGTCGCCGTCAAGACCGAACTGACCGACCGCGTTGAAGAAGTACTCGTGTCCGAACGCGGAATCACACGGGTCGGGCAGCGTGACGTCGTAGACAGCGAGCGTCACGGAGGCGGACAGATCGCCCGCGGAGGTATGCACCACGTAGGGGATCACCTTCCGCCCGGCGGAAGCCGTCCGGCTGACGTCGAAGAGCAGCCAGATCCCCTGCGTGGACTGAGCAGGTACGTGAACGGACTTCTTCGGGGACAGGATATCGGGGTAGGGCGTGCCGTCATTGTAGGTGATGTAGTCCTGATACCGGTACTTGGCGCCGACGCCGTCCGGCAGGGCGGGGAAGTCCACTCCCGTGACGTCAAAATCGCCGTATTCCCGCAAAAGGACCTGCATGGAAACCGTCATATTCTTCGCGCTGTGCAGGACGATGGACGTGCTGTCCGCCGGTCCCTTTCTCGTGCTTTTGTAAACGCGTGCCGCGCTGTTTCTGACCCACATGAACATACAGATGCTCCTCACTTTCGATTATAAATAACGCCTTGCGGCTTGTCACCATTGTATCATAAAACGGCGGAGGCGTCAATATGAAGATAGAAAAATCCTGCGCCGATTTCGGACGCGGCCGCGGAATCGTTTTCCGCTCCAATCCTCTCTGCGGGACTTGACAAACCCGCAGGTATCCTGTATAATGGTATTAAGGCATCACCGCACAATGCACGGCTGTCGCCTTGACGGCACATCTGCTTGCATAAATTCCGTAATATTTTACAAAATTCCTTCGTGCGGGAGTCACCGCACGCGCGGAATTTTGTTTC
>JAKSPU010000150.1 GCA_024404505.1 Clostridia bacterium | reverse complement strand
CCGCTCCCCGTCCCCCGGGTCTGCACGGATCGGGCAGATGCCATCTGCCCGATCCAGAGCGGGGTCAGGGGCCCCCACGTAGGCGTTTGCACAAAGGCGGTCGCCCATGACGGCTCCCACCAATCTCGTTCGGCGTAAACTCAACCCCGGTCAATACCTTTTTTGAAAGTTCTTGGGATCCTTAAGCCCTTCTTTCAAGAAGGGCTTAAGCGGGGCGTGGGGCAGAGCCCCACAAACAAAAAAATTTTATTTCCCCGTAACCTTTTCATTTTTTTGACGACTCATTTATATGAAGGCGGTCCCCGCTCCCGCGCGGGGCCGGAAAGGATGACCGCAGTCACATGGAAGATTGTCAGATCGTGGATCAGTATTGGGCCCGGGACGAAAAAGCCATTGAGAACACCGACAAAAAGTACGGCCGTCTTCTCAGGTCGCTGTCCTTCTCCGTGCTGTCCTCGCACGAGGACGCGGAGGAATGCACCAACGATACCTACCTCGAGGCGTGGAATGCCATGCCCGACGCGCGCCCGACCTTTCTCGGCGCCTTTCTGTCCAAGATCGTGCGCCGTGTCTCCATCGACCGCTACCGCCATGACCACCGGCAGAAGCGCGGCGGCTTCGGGCCGGATGCCGCTGTGGAGGAGCTGACCGAGTGCATCCCCGACGACGCGGAAACGCCCGACGGGCTGATGGAAAACCAGCGGCTGCGGGATACCATCAACCTGTTCCTGTCCGGGCTGCCGGAGGACCGCCGCGTCCTGTTCGTCAACCGGTACTTCTACAACGCCCCCATCGCGGAGCTGGCCGGACGGTCCGGGTATACCGAAACCAACGTCAAGGTGATCCTGCACCGCCTGCGCGAGCAGCTGCGGTCACTGCTGGAAAAGGAGGAGCTGCTATGACAAGCCAACTGAAAACACGCCTTGCGGAGCAGCTCTTCGACGCCATGGACGGCATTGACGACAAGTATCTGGACGAGGCTGCCCGCTGGCGGGATAAGCCCGTCGTCCGCCCCTCGCGGACGCGCAAAAGCCATGCCGCCAGGAATTGGCTCATCGCCGCCGCCATCACGCTCGTCGTGACCATGGCGGTCCTGCCCGCCGTCCTGCAATCCAGCGTCGGAAGCAGAGGCGTGAATGCTGAGTCCCCGGACCGCTCCACACTGTCCGCCTGTATCCGGGAAGCGGTAAGCAAACAGGCGCTTGCCCCCTGTACCGAGGACGATATCCCCTTTGCGGACGGCCGCACCTACGTCGTGGTGCGGGACACCGCCTCCGATCGCCTGTACGTCAGCCGCAGCCTGTCCGCGGAGGAACTCAGACTCGTCACGAAGGACCTCAACACGTCCTCGCAGCAGCCGGTCGCGTCCGGAACCGCGCCCGACGAATTCCGCATCTGGATCGTGAACGGTGACGGCACCGTCACCTCCCCCGCCCTCAAGCCGTCCGCCGGAAACGTCGACATGGGCTGCCTGTTCGACTACGAGCCGGAGCGCCTGCCCTCCGACGCCATCCGCGACCTGATCCTCCGCCTGTCCGCATCCTGACCCGAATATGATATCTGAAAGGAGAAAACCTATGAAAACCGAAAAGATCCTTCGCATCCTGTCCGCTTGTCTCGCGCTGTGCTGCATTCTGACCGTGCTTGCCTCCTGCGCCGATGCCCCAAACGGAGGCGATTACGCCCCCGGCGCGCCGAACGAAAAGGAAGCCGTCGCGGAGATGGATGTGCTCCTGCCATCCGAGGACGACGACGAAGCCGACACCGGCGACTCGGCCGACGATTTCGTGGAAAACCCGTTCATCAAAACGGAAACGGAACCCGTGTCCACCTTCTCGGCGGACGTGGACACCGCCTCCTACGCATACTTCCGCAAGCTGGTGAACAACGGCAACCGCCTCAGCCAACTGAAGTATTACGCCTCTGCCTTCCGCACCGAAGAGTTCCTCAACTATTTCCGCTATGACGCCGAGGGTCCCGCCGAGGGCGAGCTGTTCGGCGTGACCGCCGCGATCGTCCCTACACCTTGGAACGAGTCCACTTCCCTGCTCCGCCTGACGCTGCAGGCTGAGGACGCCGTCCGCGCCGCAGGAAACAACCTCGTGTTCCTGATCGACGTGTCCGGCTCCATGGCGTCCTCCGACAAGCTCGAGCTGATCAAAAGGACCTTCTCCGTGCTGGTCGGACAGCTGAACGAGTTTGACCGCGTGTCTATCGTCACCTACTCCGGCAAGGAGGAGGTCGTGCTGCGCGGCTGCCCCGGCAGCCAGAGCGAAAAGATCATGAAGGCGATCAACGGTCTTCGGGCGTCCGGCTCCACCAACGGCCACGCGGGGCTTGAGATGGCCTACTCGCTCGCCGCCGACTACTTCATCGAGGGCGGCAGCAACCGCATCATCATGGCGTCCGACGGCGACCTCAACGTCGGCATCTCGTCCGCGGACGAGTTGAAAAAGTACGTCGAGACCAAGCGCGATCAGGGCATTTACCTGTCCGTCATGGGCTTCGGCACCGGCAACTACAAGGACAACCGCATGGAGGCGCTGGCCGACAACGGCAACGGCGTGTACTACTACATCGACGGTGAGGTGGAGGCAGAGAAGGTGTTCGGCACCGACCTGTTCTCCACGCTGTACACCGTCGCGGGCGACGTCAAGCTGCAGCTGACCTTCGACCCCGCGTATATCAAGGAGTACCGTCTGATCGGGTACGAGAACAGGGTCCTCGCCAACGAGGACTTTGAAAATGACCGCAAGGACGCCGGTGAGGTCGGCGCCGGGCATCAGGTCACGGTGTTCTACGAGCTGACGCTGAACGAGGAAGCCGACGCCGCCTCCGACGCGTGGATGAAGCTGGCCGTCCGGTACAAAAAGCCCGGGGAGACCGTCTCGGTGCTGAACGAGTACACCGTCGGCAGCGGCGCGGTGAAGGAGGTCCCCGACGCCGACACGGCGTTCATGACCGCCGTCATCGGCACGACGCTGGTGCTGCACGGCAGCAAATACAAGGGTGATCTCTCGATGAAGGACACGCTCGATATGCTCGACGCGCTGGACCTCACCGCCTATCCCGACCGGGAAGGCTTCAGAGGGCTTATCCGGCTGCTGTGTGAATGATAAACCGAAAGGGGCTGCCGCTCTATGCGGCAGCCCCCGTTGTTATTCACACCACCATATCGGTGCCGTATTCGAAATATTCTCCGTAAATCCTGATGGTCACGTGACCTTCCGGCATGATGAACGTATACACGCCCTTGATCATATCCGCGCCGAACGGATTTCTTTCTTTTACGCTGTCTGTCAACGTGTACGGGATCCGTACGTTATGCTCGTCATACAAGGTGAATGTGAATCTGTCCAGCTTGGAGGTTTCGATATATATGGTCTTTGGATCATACTGCCCGGACGCGATGAAGCTCTCCAGCTTCAATGTGCTGTCCCAGACGCAGACCGTGACCTCGTCTCCGGGCTGCACGTCGTCCGGCAGATACCAGTAAACCACCGCCCGGAATTCAGCCTCGACCTCGTTGAGCACCGTAAAGCGGGACCCGGACGTCTCGTTCGAGACGGTCAGCGTCATAACGAACTGATACCGGCTTGCTTCCTCTCCCGGTCCTTCGTCCCGCACAAGATCCGCGCACACGACGTAAGTGCCGGCCTGTCCGCGGATCGCGTCATACACGCAGGTAAAATCATTCCCCTCCGTGACCGGCTGCAGCGGATTCCGGGATGCCGAGCTCAGCCTGTACAGGTAAACCTTCCCGACGCTGTATCCCCCGTTCATCCCGTCGATCCGAAACTCGAACGGACTGTCTGCGGCGACCACGGCAGAGCCGGTATGCTCATACATACTGACGCCGCCCTCTCCCCATATCGGGTGAGACGCTCCGCCGGACTGCCGGACAGTGGCGCTGACCGGCGTGATGGCGGCGTCAACCGTCGCCGTTCTGCCGTTCTGCGTCACGGACATGACGACCTTCTCCGGCTCGGCAAGCCGGCTCCCGCGCTCCGTGACTTCAATATACGTCCGGTAGAGGAACCAGACGGAGTCCGCTCCGGTTGTTCCTTCCGGCTTGTGTACGGTGACGACCAGACCGAAAATGTAGGTCCCCGGCATCAGGGACAGCCTGTCAGTGACGTCCTCAAGCTCGCTGCTGCCGATGATGCAGTATTCGCCGGACGAGTCGTACAGTCGGTATTCGTACTCCGTCTGATACCGCGGCGAGGGGAACGACTTCAGGCCCCCGACATACTTGAAACTGACCGACAGGCGGCTGACGTCGTCTCCGCTCAATGTGAGTGTCTGCGCCTGCGTGCCGTACCAGGTAAAGACGGTCGGGTCGTTCCGCATGGCCGTCTCCCCCCAAGCCTCGGCCTGGTTTTTCATGACGTCCAGAACGCCGTTGACCGTGACGGACTGACCGTCCGCGGAAATGACGGCGTCCGGCATCAGCCCCTGATACCACGCGCTCGTAGGATCGCCCTGCGACGGTTCCCGCGTGTCCGTTTCCGCTTCCGTGAAGTATACAGGCTCCGTCGGATTCTCCGAATCTTCCGAATGAGTGCCGTGTGCGATCGGATCGGGTCCCGCGGCGCGTCCCGCCCAAATAATGAGTGCGACGACAGAGAACGCGACGATCAGGCCGGCCGCAGCGGCAACCCACGCGTTGGTGTTGAGACGTGCCCACAGCGACGCGTCCTTATCCCGCGCCTTTTCCACGGGCAGGACGGAGTCCCGGATATACGCCTCGCGGGCGCTGCCGAGGGCCTCATAGACGGCAAGGCCCTTGCGTTGATTGTCCGTCATACCTTGTATCCTCCTTTCGCAAGATGGACGCGCAGCTTTTCCCGCGTCCGCATCAGGCGCAGGTTGACCGCGTTCTTGGTCAGCCCGTACGCCTTTGCCAGTTCCGCCGGGGTGTGGTTGTGCCAATAGCGGCCCATGAACAACCTCCGCTCGTCGGGGTCAAGGCTGTCCAGAAACGTATTGATGAGGTCTCTGAGTCCGTTCGCGTCGGGGGCTTCCCCGTCCGGGAGACACTCCCCGAGCTCCTCGAGTGAAACGGTCAGCGTGCTGTCACGGCGCTTGGCGTGCGCCGCCTTGTAGCGGTTGATCGCCAGATTGCGCGCGATGCGGCAGACGAACGCGCCGAGGCTGTCCGGCCGCGCGGGCGGGATGCTGTTCCACGTCTTCAGCCACGTATCGTTGACGCACTCGTCGGCTTCGCTCTCGTCGTCCAGAATACGGACGGCCAGCCGGCGGCAGGCGGGGCCGTACTGCTTTTCCGTCTCGGCGACGGCGCGCTCGTCGCGGGCAAAGTACAGAGCAATGATATCGGGATCCTGCATAACGGTCATTGCGCTCCTTTCTGTGATCTCTTCACCTATTATGACAGCAAACTATGTCCCCGGATTTCATTTTCTGTAAATATTTTTTGATACTTTCTGTTTTTTCGGCGTTTTCAGTCTTAATTCCTTGACATATTCCACCATCAATCCCCGCCTCCCGCCCGGCGGGCGGGGGAAGCAGAGGAAGAACGGCGATCTGCCGACGGAGGCCCGGTGTTTCCGCATCGCCGGTTGCTTTGTATGAATTGCTATCCCCCCCCCTGCCTCCCGCCCGGCGGGCGGGGGAAGCAGAGGAAGAACGGCGATCTGCCGACGGAGGCCCGGTGTTTCCGCATCGCCGGTTGCTTTGTATGAATTGCTATCCCCACCCCCCTGCCCCCCGCCCCACGGGCGGGGGGAAACTTATATTTATACGCAGGGAGAAGGGAGCGGCGATGCCGCTCCCTTCTCCCTGCACCCTCATCCTGCGGGACGCGAGGCTGCGAAGCAGATGAGCCGTCCCGTTCCTCGGGTCTGCACGGATCGGGCAAATGCCATCTGCCCGATCCCGAGCGGGGTCAGGGGTCCCCGCGTAGGCGTTTCCGCGAACGCCGATACCCATGACGGCACTCACCAATCCCGTTCAGCGTAAACTCAACCCTGGCCAATCTTTACCCTGCATAAAAGTTCTTGGGATCCTTAAGCCCTTCTTTCAAGAAGGGCTTAAGCGGGGCG
>JAKSPU010000015.1 GCA_024404505.1 Clostridia bacterium | reverse complement strand
GATGCTGGACCTGATCTTCCAGAACCGCGTGTTCGATATGGGCTTCTTCTTCGATTCCACCTTCGGCCTGTATCCGCTGTTCAAGAGCGCCGTCAACGACAACACCGATAAGTTCAGCTCGTCCTACGCCAAGGCCGCCAAGCAGTTCGACAGAAAGCTGGCCAACCTTGTCAAGACGCTGACCAAGCTGAGAGAGCAGTAAACGGTACGTATCCTGCGGGCTGCCGCGATCGCGGCAGCCCGTATTTTTGCGTTTTCCCCTTGACAGACGCGCCTTTTTATGGTAAAATCATTCTGTATCCGGTGCCGCGGCACCAACAGAATCTATCAAGCGGAAAGGAACAACCACATGAAATTCAAGAAACTGCTCTGCCTGCTTCTTGCGACCCTGATGGTCACGGTGGCATTTGCCTCCTGTGCCGACAGCGGTGAGGGCGAGGAGACCGCCGCCACGGAGGGCGGTGCGACCGAAGCTGCTACCAAGGACGTCATCGGAGAGGCCCTCGACCGCATCGGTGAGGTCGACTGGGGCAAGGACGACTTCACCATCGTCTACACCAACGACGTTGCCGGCTACGAGGAGGAGATCTACTCCGAGGGCTACGAGGCACAGAACTCCGTCATCAACGACGCCGTGTATGACCGCAACGTCATGTTCGCCGAGCGCTGCAACCTGAACCTCGTGCTGATCGGCAAGCCCGCCGGAAGCGTGCAGACCGACATCAACAACGAGGCCAAGACCGGCAGCGGCGACCTCCAGATGTCCACGCTCCACACCTCCACGACCGCTTCTCTGGCTACCTCCTGCGTGCTCTACAACTTTCTGAACTTTGAGGACGTTGACTTTGAGGCGGAGTGGTGGGACCTCGGTACGCTGGAATTCGCGCTCGACGGCAAGATCTTCTTCATGAACGGCTCGTGGAACATCGTTGACGACGACGTTACCTTCGTCATGATGTTCAACAAGAAGCTGTTCAGCGAGAAGCAGCTCGCCAGCCCCTACGAGAAGGTCCGGTCTCTCGACTGGACGCTGGACTACTTCCTCTCCCAGGTCGACAACGCAGCCTGGGACTCCAACGGTGACGGTAAGATGGACGGCAACGATACCTACGGCTTCTGTTCCCCCAACACCATCGGCAATACCTTCTTCTACGGCGCGGGCTTGCAGTACGTCATCAACAACCGTGAGATGGATACGCCCGAGCTGGCCCTCGTCGACAGCCAGCTTGACAAGGCCGTCGAGGTGCTGGAGAAGGTCCGCACCCTGACGCTCGGCAAGGACGCGTACATCGCGCCCTCCGGCTCCGAGGCTGTTTCCAAGGAATGCTTCACAAGCGGCCGTTCGTTGTTCTACGTCGAGGCGGCTTCCTACCTGCGCGCTCTGAACAAGGAAATGACCGACGACTACGGCGTGGTCCCGATCCCGAAGTACGATAAGGCGCAGGATCAGTACCGCACATGGACGCACGGCATCGGCTCCACCTTCAGCATCCCCACCTCCGTCATCAAGCCCGAGCTGATGGGCGGCATCATCGAGACCTTCTGCGTGCTGTCTCACCAGAAGCTGACGCCCGCTTACCACGACAACCTGCTGACGCAGCGCAACGTCCGCGACGCGGAGTCCTCCGAGATGGTCACCATGATCATGCGCAACCGTGTGTATGATATGGCTATCTACTTCGGTGAGCTCGGCATGGGCGATCTGTTCTCCAGCGCGGCTATCACCTCCGGCGGCAGCTTTGCTTCCAGCTTTGCCAAGATCCAGAAGACCTTTGACCGTAAGATCAACAACATCGTGAAGCAGCTCCAGAAGACGGACAAGTAAGTCCGCTTCACGAAACCATAAACCGTGTCCCCGCCGCCGCGAACGTGACGGCGGGGACGTCTGTCTGTTCCCGCGCATATACTGTCCCGGGAAGGGGGACCGTGTATGCTTGCTTTACAGATCGCCGCGGCGGTGCTTGCCGTCATCGGCGCGTACAGCCTGATCCGCGCCGCGGGGGAAGCGTTCTTTACGCCCCGCAGCCTGACGGCTGCCGTTCTGGTCACGTCCCCGGAGGACGTGCGGAATCTTGATCTCCTGCTCCGGGAGGCGGAGCGCTGCTCGCTCCGGGCGGGCCGGCATCGGCCGGTCGTCCTTATCGACCGTGCGCTGCTGCAGCCGGCCTGCGGGGCGTGTGACGACCGCGGATCGTGCGCGGGCTGCGGGGAGCCGGGACCCGGCGCCGGGGCCGAGGCGCTGCTCTCGTCGCGCGGCATCCGGTGGTATCCCGCCGACCTGACGGGCGCCCCGGACCGCGGGGGCATATCCGAAAAAACGGGATCGTAAAAGAAAGGGGGTGTACCTATGCCCGAAGAGAATCAGATACAGGTCAAGGGGACCGTCGAGCGCATCATATACGCGAATGAGGAGAACGGATACACGGTCTGCGACCTCGGGCTGGAAGAGGACAACGACGTGGTGACCGTCTGCGGCATCATGCCGTATATCGGTGCGGGCGACGAGCTCGTGCTGTACGGAACGTGGGCCCACCATCCGAAGTACGGGCGGCAGTTCAGGGTCGAGTCCTACGAGAAGGCCCTGCCGTCCGACGTCAACGCCATCCTGCGCTACCTTTCCTCCCGCACGATCAAGGGCATCGGGCCCGCGCTGGCACAGAAGATTGTCGACGAATTCGGGGAAAGCACGCTCGACGTCATGGAGAACCACCCCGACTGGCTGTCGCAGGTCTCCGGCATCTCCCACAAGAAGGCGGCGGAGATCGGGGAGGACTACAAGGCCAAGACGGGCATCCGGTCCGCCATGATGTTCTTCCGCGATTGGTTCGGCGCGGCCCTGACGGTGCGCCTCTACAAGCAGTACGGCTCCGGAGCCGTCGACATCGCCAAAAAGAATCCGTACCGCCTGTGCGACGAGGTCGACGGCATCGGCTTTGAGCGCGCCGACCGCATGGCCATGTCACTCGGCATCGACCCCGAGGGCGGGGAGCGCCTCATGAGCGGCGTCCGCTACATACTGACCTCCAACGCCGCGCAGAACGGTCACGTCTGCCTGCCGCGGAGCAAGCTCGTCCCCGCGGCGGCCCAGCTGCTGCATACCGATACGGAGAAGATCGACCGTGCCATCGCCGCCCAGCTGGAGGCCGGCGGGCTGGTCTGCCGCCGCTTCGACGGCGTCGATTACCTGTACGACAAGGCGCAGGACAGAGCCGAGCAGTTCATCGCGGACAAGCTCTGTCTGCTCGACAATCTGTGTCCCGCTGTCGACGCCGGAGACGTCGGCGCGTTCATCGAGCGCGAGGAGCGGGACAGCGGCATCCGGTATGCCGCCGGGCAGAAGCAGGCGATCCGCGACGCGCTGTCGTACGGCGTCATGATCCTGACGGGCGGTCCCGGCACGGGCAAGACCACCGTCGTCCATGCGCTGCTGCACATTTTCGAGTCTATGGATATGCAGATCGCGCTGTGCGCGCCCACGGGACGCGCCGCCAAGCGGCTGTCCGAGTCGACGTCCAGCGAGGCCAAGACCGTCCACCGTCTGCTGGAGATGGGCTTCGACGACAGCGGCTCAGCCGACAGCGGCTCAGCCGACGGCGGCGGAGGCCGCCGGGGCGGGTTCCGCCGCAACGAGCAGGATCTGCTCGACGAGAACGTCATCATCGTGGACGAGGCGTCCATGGTGGACAGCTTCCTCATGTGTGCGCTGCTCAAGGCTGTCAAGCCCGGTGCGCGGCTGATCCTGATCGGCGACTCCGACCAGCTGCCGTCCGTCGGTGCGGGCCGCGTGCTGAACGATCTGATCGACAGCGGGCGGTTTGCGACGGTCCGGCTGGAGGAGATCTTCCGGCAGGCGCGCGAGTCGCTGATCGTCACCAACGCGCACGCGATCAACAAGGGGATGATGCCCGTGCTGACCGAGAAGCGGAACGATTTCTTCTTCCTCCCGCGCCGGACCGACGCGGAGATCGCCGCGACGGTGGCGGATCTGTACGCCAACCGTCTGCCGCGCTCCTACGGCAAGGCGGCGGAGAACGGCATCCAGATCATCACGCCCTCGCGCAAGGGGGAGGCGGGGACCGAGAATCTCAACCATCTGCTGCAGGCGGCGTTGAATCCGCCGGCCCGCGGCAAGGCGGAGCTGAGATACCGCGAGACGACCTTCCGTGTCGGTGACCGCGTCATGCAGACGCGCAACAATTACGACGTCGGCTGGCTGGAGGATGATGACGACGACGAATCGCTGACCCTCAAGGAGCTGTTCGACCGGCAGCGCGAGCGGGACGAGTCCGACGGGGCGGAGCGCACCCGCAACGCCGTCTTCAACGGGGATATCGGTGTGATCACGGCTATCGACGCGGCGGAGGGCGAGATGCACGTCCGCTTCGACGACAGGACGGCGGTCTACACCAACGATATGCTGGAGGATCTTGATCACGCGTGGGCCGTGACCGTCCACAAGAGTCAGGGCAGCGAGTATCCGTTCGTGATCATCCCGATGTACGGAGCGCCGCCGGTCCTCCTGACCCGGAACCTCCTGTACACGGCCGTGACGAGAGCCAGACGAATGGTCATCCTCGTGGGCCGCGAGGATATCATCGCCACTATGGTCGAAAACAACCGCCAGTCCCTGCGGTACACGGGGCTGACGCAGAGGCTTATAAGATAGGCGGGACGCGAGCGGGGCTCTATAAAGGGATGCACCGGGGCTCTGCCCCGGACCCCGCCTAAGGACTTCTTGAAAGAAGTCCTTAGGAATCCCAAGAACTTTTATACAGGGTCAAAAAAGACCAAGGTTCAGTTTACGCTGAACGAGATAGGTGGGTGCCGTCATGGGCGCCCGCCTTTTTAGGTACCATCGCGCATCGCGCGGTGGTACCATAACGCCTACGCGGGGTCCCTGACCCCGCTCGGGATCGGGCAGACCCGGGGGAGCGCCTCGCGCCTTCGGCGCTCGGGGACCTACTCCCCGGCCCCCTCCCGTGCGCGGGAGGGGGAGCAATAAGTCTTTTTACGCAGGGAGAAGGGAGCGGCTGTGCCGCTCCCTTCTCCCTGCACCCTCATCCTGCGGATGCGGGGAGCGCGAGGCGTTCCCGCTCCGCAGGCGCGGCATCCGGAGATGAGGAAGTCGAGAAGGGGGGCGCCGGACGTCAATTTCAAACAAACTCCAAATATTCACATTTTCTCCGTTGACCCGCCGCGGAATTGAGAGTATAATATACTCGGTATAGTATCCGAATCTTGTCCATAGTCAGGAAAAGGGGATGTAATATATGAAAAAGCTGAACATTGCCATCATCGGGCAGGGCCGCAGCGGACGGGATATCCACGGCCGCTTCTATAAATCGCAGGATAACCAATGGTTCAACGTCCGGTACGTCGTCGAGTTGGATTGGATACGCCGCGGCAACGCCGCTGACAGGTACCCCGGCTGCGAGGTGCTGTCCGACTACCGCGAGCTGTTCGGAAAGACCGACATAGACCTCGTGGTCAACTGCACTTACTCGGATATGCACTTCCCGATCACGAAGGACCTTCTGGAGCACGGCTTCAACGTGCTGGTCGAGAAGCCGTTCGCGCGGAACGTCTACGAGTGCGAGACGCTGATCAAGACCGCCCGGGACAAGGGCCTCGTGCTGGCGGTCTTCCAGCAGACCTTCTTCGCGCCGTTCTACCGGCATATCCTCAAGACCATCGACAGCGGTCTGCTCGGTGAGATCCTCGGGGTCAGCATCCGGTACAGCGGTTTTTCCCGCCGCTGGGATTGGCAGACGCTGCAGAAGAAAATGGGCGGCAGCGCGTACAACACGGGCCCGCACCCCTTCGGCATCGCGCTCGGCATCCTCGGCTTCGACCCGCACACCCGCGTGGCGTACAGCCGTCTTGAAAGCACCCCGCTGACGAGCGGTGACGCCGACGACTTTGTCAAGGTCATCCTCGATGCTCCCGGCAAGCCCTTCGTCGACGTCGAGATCACCTCGACCGACGCCTATCCCGGCTGCACCGTCAAGCTGCAGGGCACGAAGGGCACCTATCAATGCACGCCCGCGCGCTACGAGTGCAGGTATATCATCGACGGCGAGAACCCCGACCGCCCCGTGATCGAGGCGTCGCTGCGCGACCGCGAAGAGAACCCCGTTTACTGCTCCGAGAAGCTGAACGTCCACGAGGAGTCCGGCGAGTTCGACGGCAGCGCCTTCGACGTGGGTCCCCGCGACCTGTACCGCAACCTGTACGGCGCGATCACAAAGGGAGAGCCGTTGTACGTGACGCCGGAGAAGGCCGAGGCGATCATCAACGTCATCGAAACGATACACGCCGAAAACCCGCTGCCTGTGAGATTCTGATTTTTTGACCGGAGACCGCTATGTCTGAATACTTATACGAGTTACACTTGCATACCCGCGTGGCGTCCGCGTGCGGCCGCATCACGCCCGAGGAGGTCGTGAAGCTGTACACCGCGATGGGGTACACGGGCATTTTCATCACCGAGCATTTCCTGAACGGCAATTCCTCCGTTGACCGTTCGCTGCCGTGGGCGGAGAAGATCGACCGCTACGCCGACGGCTACCGGCAGGTCAGAGCCGCGGCGGAGGGCACCGGACTCGACGTCTTCTTCGGCGTGGAATACCACGTCGGAAACGCCGCCGAGGTGCTGCTGTACGGCATCACGCCGGAGTGGCTGACCGATCACGAGGAGATCATGTCCATGGGACAAACGCAGGTCATGGACTTCTTCCGCGCGAACGGCATCCTTGTGTATCAGGCGCACCCGATGCGGATGCGCGCCTACGTGCCGTTCATTTCGCTGTTCCCGTACTGGGTGGACGGCATCGAGTCCTTCAACATCAACAATCAGCCGCACGAGAACGACTTTGCCGACGACTACGCCAAACGCTACAGCCTTCCCAAGATCTGCGGCTCCGACCTGCACGGCTTCGGTCAGGGCGCGACCGCCGCGTTCGTCTCGCCGATCCGGTTTGAGGCCCCGACCGACGTCAGAAAGGCCCTTGAGACCGGGGAGACCGGTATGCGGATCGTGAAGAATCCGTTCGTGGGGTGATGCGGATGGGATACGAGGTCTTTTATCCCACGCCCCTTTGCGAGATCGCCGACCCGGAGAACGACAATATCGACGTCTGCGTCACGATGCCCGATGGGGCGGCTTATGCGATTGTTTTCATCACGCCGAAAAATCTGTCGCGGATGATGGAAGCGGGCGGCGAGGCGTTCATCGACCCCGCGTTCCGCTTCGTTACGGTCAGACGCATCGACCGCGACGATATTGAAGCGGCGCTGAAGGTCATCGCCGCCGACCCGAAGCTGCTGTCATACTACGGCAGCGATCAGACTTGAATCAGGAAGGAACCGACCGATGATGGAAACAAAATTGAATCCGACCTCCCTTACGCACCTGTGTGCGTCCCTCACCGCCGCGATGGGCGTGTCCGCGCCCGCAAATGCCGATACGCCGATCCCCGCGCTGGTCGATCTGGTCAAGAACACCTGCGGCACGGTGGACCGCGTGTTCATGTACAATCCCGACGCCGTCGCCATGTGGCTGTGCGAAAAGTACACCCCGTGGTACGCGCCTGTTTTCCGGAACACATCGCTGACCCTGCCGCTCTGCACGGTGATGCCGTCGGTCACGCCGGTCTGCTTCGGCACCATGTATACCGGCGCCTTGCCCGAGGTACACGGCATCCGCAGCTACACCAAGCCCGTCATCCGCATCGACACCCTGTTCGACGCGCTGATCCGGGCAGGGAAGAAGCCCGCAATCGTGTCCACCGCGGGCGACAGCCTCTCCATGATCTTCCTTGAGCGCCCGATGGACTATTACATCCTTCCCACGGTCGACGAATGCACCGCCAAGGCGAAGGAGCTGATCCGGGAGGATAAGTACGACTTCATCCTGCTCTATAACGCGGACTACGACGCGGCCATGCACCGCTGGGCGCCCGAGGGCGAGGCGTCGCTCGAGGCGCTCCGCAAGGACATACGCGTCTTTGACGAGCTGGCACGGGAGATCCGGACGAGCTGGACGGCGCATAACACGCTGCTCGGCTTCGCGCCCGACCACGGCTGCCACGAGATCGACGGCGGCCTCGGCTCCCACGGGCTCGATATGCCCGAGGACCTGAACATACTGCATTTCTACGGCGTTATCCCGGCGCAGACCTGACCGGAAAACGCGGAGGGGAACGGAGGAGGGAACGTCATGAAGAAACGGACCGGACGCGCGTCGGATATTCTCCGCGACCTGCTGTTCCCGCCGAAATGCGTCGGCTGCGGACAGCTCATGCAGCCGTTTTCGCCCGATCCGGATTTCCTCTGCCCGCTTTGCAGGACGGCGTTCCTGACCGCGGGGACGGGAGTCCGCTCCGCGTCCCCGGCGTCGGAGAACGACCCGGACGTCCCGCTGCGCGTCAGCCTGATCGAGTACCGCCCGGACGAGCCGGACGGCGTGCCGCAGCGGGTCGTTTACTATATCAAGCATCATAACGACAGCCGTGTATTCGACCGCCTCGGGCGGGCGCTCGCGCAGGCGGTGCGGGCGCGGCTGCATGGCTTACAGCCCGGCTTACAGCCCGGCTTGCAGCCCGCGGACCTGATCTGCGCCTACCCGCCCCGCCGGGCGGTCACGGCCCGGCGCGAGGGCGTCGATCAGGCAAAGGCGCTCTGCCGCCGGACGGCGGACTGCCTCGGCGCACCCTGCGTCCCGCTTTTCAGGCGGGTCGGTCACAGCCGCACGGAGCAGAAGCAGCTGGACGCCGCCGGGCGCGAGGCCCACGCGGCCGACGTGTACCGGCTTGACCCGAAAAGGGCCGCGTCCGCGGCGGGGAAGACGGTCATCCTCGTGGACGATCTCTGCACGACGGGCGCGACGCTGAAGCGGCTGACCGGACTCGCGCTGTCCGCCGGAGCGGTCCGCGTCGTGTGGGCGACCGTCGGACAGACGGCAAATCCTCTTGACAGCACCCGGTGTTTGTGATATACTTGTATCCGTGAAAATCTGCCCGAAACGGAGGTGATGTGCCGTGCAGACGTTTCTGGAAAAAATGAAGCCCGAAAACTGGAGCCGGGACATCGCCATAGATTTCGGGACCAACACGGTCCTCGTGTACGTGGAGGGCAAGGGCATCGTGCTCAAGGAGCCGTCCGTCGTGGCGATCGACCTCAATACCGATCAGGTGGTCAAGGTCGGGCGCGAAGCCATGGAAATGCTTGGCCGCGAGCCGGATCATATGAAGGCGCTCCGCCCCATGAAGAACGGGCAGATCAGCCAGTACGAGGTCACCCTGCAGATGCTGAAATACTTCATCCGGCGTGCCTGCGGCAAGCTGTGGATCCCGCCGCGTGTGCTGATCACGGTCCCGACCGGGATCTCCGAGGTCGAGATGCGGGCCGTCATGGATGCCTCGCACGAGGCCGGCGCGCGCCGGACTTACCTGATAGAGGAGCCCCGGGCCGCCGCGCTCGGCGCGGGACTCGATATCCGGTCCCCGATCGGCAGCATGGTGCTGAATATCGGCGGCGGCGTCAGCAATACGGCGGTGCTGTCCATGGGCGGCATGGTCGCGTATGACGATATCCCCGTCGGCGGTGACAAATTCGACGAGGCGATCATGAACTACGTCCGCCAGCGGTATCAGCTCCTCATCGGAGAGCGGCAGGCCGAGACGATCAAGATCCGGATCGGGGAGGTCTACGAGCATCGCAAGCCGGAGTACATGAAGGTCGTCGGACAGGCGCTGCCCGGCGGTCTGCCGAAGGAGATCATCCTGTCCTCGAAGGAGATGATCGAGGCGCTGTCCGGCCCCATCACCGCCGTTCTGGATTCCGTGTGCAGCGTCGTTGAGCGGACGCCGCTGGATCTGATCGACAACATCCTCAAGAACGGCATCACCATGACGGGCGGCGGCAGCAGGCTGCACGGCCTCGACCGCCTGATCGAGCGCGTCACGGGCATCCCGACCCGCGTGGCCGAGCATCCGGTCACGAGCATCGTCGCCGGTGCGGGCAGCCTTCTGCCCTACCTCAATCAGATGCCCGAGGGCATGGTCAATATCCCGGCCCGGATCGGGCGGCGGCAGACGACAGGTAATGATAAGAGATATACATGATCGGTATGACCGAAAAACCGGACCGGCACATCAGGTGCCGGTCCGGGTTTTTGGTTTTTCATAAAAATTGGTGCTTGCCCTGCGTTCCGTGCGGGGAGGGGGCAGGGGACCATCTCAGACGCCGAAGTTCCCCTGCCCCCTCTCCACCGTAACGCTCGGGTGCCGATATTAGAAAACGAAGAATCTTTTTCTTGCCCTCACGCCTCCAGCTGGCGTCCCAAAAAGGAGGCAGCCGTCTGGATCAGCTTGGTCTCCACGTCCGTGCCGGGAGCGCGCGTCCGGTCGGCGGGCGCCTCCTCGCGCGGACGCAGGGAGACCACACAGCCCACGATGTCACCCTCGGTGACGATGGGCATGGCGCAGTGGATATAGTGGGAGTCGGTATCCGGCACGGGGACGAGCCGGTCCGTGCCCTCGGACCACGTGTACAGACCGCGGCTCTCGATGATGGACTCAAGGTCCCCGGACAGCGGCTTTTCTCCGAATTCCTTGCGGGATACGCCGGCGCACGCGATCACGGAATCGCGGTCGCAGATGGCTACGGACAACCCGCAGGTCTTGTACAGCGTTTCCGCGTACTGCCCGGCAAACGCCGCCAGCTCCCCGATCGGGGAATATTTCTTGAAAATGACTTCGCCTTCACGGTCTGTATAGATTTCGAGGGGGTCGCCCTCGCGGATCCGCATGGTTCGGCGGATCTCCTTGGGGATCACGACCCGCCCCAAATCATCGATCCGTCTGACAATTCCGGTAGCTTTCATGGTTGGAACATCCTTTCTCGTTTCCGGATCCGCCCCGCGTGCGGGAAACGGATCCGTCACGACTATTATTTGAAAGGACGGGGAGAAATATACTTGACGGAAAATAGTAATATCCGTACTTATTGCCGCTGTAACAGTATTTGCCGTGCCTGACGGAATGAGCGCAGGGGGCCGGACGTCAAGGGAAAGCGGGGTCGGTGCGGGCCCGTCGGGTTAGCCGGCGTTCCGTCCGCACGGACGCGCGCAAAAAAAGGTCGCACCTTGTAGAATAAGGTGGATTTTCACCTTGACTTTAAACAAATTTCATGATATAATATATCTGCTACTATGCTCTTTTAGATACCTTACCGTTTCCGTCAGGCGTATCATGTGTCGTAAGACAAGTGGGAGGATTCCGCGGTGAATAATGAACAGTCCGTACTCGGAGAAGAATTAACCTTACAGGAATTAAAAGATATCGAATTGGATCTGCTGAAGGAGTTCCGCTCCTTTTGCGAGAATAACGGCATCCGGTATTTTCTCGCTCACGGGACGCTCCTCGGCGCGATCAGATACAAGGGCTTCATCCCGTGGGATGACGACGTCGACGTTCTGGTCCCCCGGGAAGACTATGAGCAGTTGATCCGGATATTCGAGGACCATGGTATATACCGCCTCTACTCGATAGAAAGGGATAAGAAATACGGGTACCCCTTTGCGAAGCTGTGCAATAACGCCACGAGAAAAATCGAGGCAAGCCTTGATAACGGCGTCGTCCAGGGAGTGGAGCTCGATATTTTCCCGCTTGACCACTGGGCCGACGACGTGGAAGAAGCCAAGAAAGAGGTCAGGCGCCTGAAGAAGAAGATGTTCTGGCTCAGGACCATCAAAAACTCGAGCCCGACGGCTAAAACGCCGTTCAGGCTGTTCGTCCTGAAGATGATGATCGCGTTCGGAAGACTGCTCGGTAGCAGATTCTTCATCAACGGGATCATCCGGATCAGTTACCGCAAAAAGCAAGCCGGAAGCGCTTTCATGGGCAACAAATCGTGGTGCCCCTACGGAGAGAAGGACATCTGCCCGTCCGAGGTGTTCTCGGGTTCGACCGAGGTGGAGTTTGAGGGGGATAAGTATCCGGCGCCGATCGGATATGACGAGTACCTGACCCGTCTTTACGGCGACTATCTGCCCGAGCCGCCCAAGGAAAAGCAGAAGACGCACCACGTTTTCAAGGCATACCGGCTGGCGTCGTCCGAGACGCAGGGAAACGAATGATGGGAACAAACGACGCCCCCGTTTACGTCGTCACCGCCGGCTCGAGCTATCTGGATATAGACGCCTACGCCTGCTGCGCGGCCATGAAGGAATTGCTCGGTCTGCAGCACCAAAAGGCCGTTGCGTACTCGTCGGCGCGCCCCAATTACAGCGTCTGCGGTTTTCTGAAGGCGCGCGGGCATATCGAAACGGCGCTGCCGGAGGATATCGAAGCCGACACGGCCCGATACGTCGTGGTCGACATATCCGACCCCCGGTACCTGCAAGATGACGTCCCGGCGGATAAAGTCGCCGCCGTATATGACCATCACGTCGGCTTTGAGGCGTACTGGAAGGACAAGATCGGCAGAGGGACGCACATTGAGTTTATCGGAGCGGCTGCGACGCTGGTATACCGCGAATGGAAAAAGGCGGGGCTGCAGTCCGAAATGATGCGGGATACCGCGCTCCTGCTCATCGCCGCGATCCTGGACAACACGCTGGACCTGACGTCCGGCAACACGACGAGCGAGGATATCGAGGCATACCGTGAGTTATGCGCTGCCGCCGGCGTCGGGGACGAATGGCGCGCCGTTTATTTTTCGGCGGTCCAGTCGGATATCGAAGCCGATCTGAAAAACGCGCTGCTGAATGACGTGAAAGCGCTCCCCCCCGACAGCGGTCTTCCCGACCGTGTGGCGCAGATCGCCGTGTGGGACGCACACAAGATACTCGAAGGGCTCAACGAAATACGCGGATGGCTGGATGAGCCGGGTCACGATTGGATGCTGAACGTGATCGACATCGGTCGCCATACGGGGTATTTCGTATGTGATGATACCGCTTGTCAGGAAGAACTCGCCCGCAGGTTCGGCGCGTCGTTTGAAAACGGTGTTGCCGAATTGCCGCAGCCGTATCTGCGGAAAGAAATAATCAAACGATTCAAGGATTAACGTATGGAAGAATTAGGATTTATTCACGGCAGATTTCAGTTGTTCCACAACGACCACCTGACTTATGCCCTTGAAGCAAAGAAACAGTGCAGGAAACTCATCGTGGGAGTCACCTCTCCGGAAAACGCCCACCTGATCCGCGAGGAGATCGATCCTCACCGGAGCAACCCTTCGGATAACCCGTTTACTTTTTACGAGCGGTTCTGCATGATCAGGGCGGCTCTGCTCGAGGCAGGGATCAACCGGGACGACTTTGAGATCGTGCCGTATCCGATCGAGAATCCAGAGATCCTGTATAACTATATCCCGCTTAATGCGACCTCGTTCTTCACCATCTACGATAAGTGGGGATACGAGAAGCTGCACCGCCTCGGGGAATTGGGGTATAAAACGATCGTGCTTTTTGACGATCATGAAAAGAAGATGTGCAGCACCGACATCAGGAACGCGATCGTCAACGGGACGGAATGGGCGCATCTCGTCCCGCCGGCGGTCTATCGGTACCTTGTAGAGAACGATCTGCTTGAAAAAGTCAGAAAGAGCTGCGGCGTAAAATAAGGAAATCACACCATATGTTTGATGTTAACACTATTCCCGTCGGGGAACGGAGCAGGATCACCGACACATTGCTGAAATGGGGCATCCGGATCGACCCGGTTGACGGCAGGATCGATTATATCCCGGACTTCGCGGTCCCCGGGGTGAAGGCAGCCTCCATCCATCTGATCCGGCACGCTGAAACGGTCGCCGTTGCAAGGCACGAATTCATGAGCGACACGTCCGATAACTGCGTCTTTACCGATGCAGGGACGGAAATTACGAGGCGGCAGGCGGAGGAGCTTGATGCCTACGGCTTCGATATCGCCCTGTACGGCCCGATCGCCAGAGTCGTGAACACGCAGGCCATCATCATGTCAAGGCCCCAGAGATTCCCTGCCGTGAAGGTCGAAAAGCTGCACGGCATCGACAATACCGGCTGGGAGTACAAGTCGTACTTTGACCTTGAGCACGATCCCGTTTTCCTTGCCCGCGAGGTCGAGATGAATATGTTCGCAAGAACACCCCGGGGCACGTCGTGGGGGACGGTGATCGCCAACTGCGCGGATACGCTGGAATATATCAACGAGAAGCTGACCGGCAAGAGGATCCTTCTGATCAGTCAGGGAAGCGTGCTGCGCGGTATGCAGATCCTTCTCCGGACCAGAAAGCACCCGTGGGACGACTATACCGCCAGCGGTATGTATCACGTCGGCGACGACTCCGCAAAAAAGAAGAACTACGGGATCATCAGCAGGGTGCTGTGATCTCCTTTGCAGGGGGCGCCCCTGCAGATCTCGGAAACCGCGGATTCATTCGGAGTTTCCCTGAATGTCATTTGAGTAATTGAGGAAATGCACGTGAAAAAGGGAAAAGACGGGTTTTATAACCGATACGTAAAAAGAATATTGGATTTTCTCCTGGCTTTGAACGCTTTCCTGGTTTTGTCTCCGTTGTTTTTGGCCCTGACCGTTGTCGGCGCTGTTGCGATGAAAGGGAATCCTTTCTTTATCCAACCCCGCCCGGGAAAAACGGACCCCGAAACCGGCAGCGAAAAGGTGTTCTATCTGATCAAATTCCGGACCATGTCGAACAAACGCGGCGAGGACGGGAATCTTTTGCCCGATGAGCAAAGAATGAATCGATACGGCCGCTTTTTGCGCAGGACCTCTCTTGACGAGCTCGGCGAGCTGCTCAATATCATCAAGGGCGATATGGCTGTCATCGGGCCGCGGCCGTGGCTCTGCCGCTACCTGCCCTACTATTCGGATTACGAGCGCCGGAGGCATCTCGTCCGTCCGGGACTGACCGGCCTTTCACAGGTGAGCGGAAGAAACGCCCTGACGTGGGAAATGCGCTTCGGCAAGGATATCGAGTACGTCGAGAACGTATCCTTCCTGCTGGATGTGAAGATCTTCTTCAAGACCGTTACAAAGGTGTTTGCCCGGGAAGGGATCGAGTTCCGGAATACGGAAACGATATTCGACTATTTTGAAAGCGACCATCGCGTAAAAGAGAAAGAGACGGTTGATCAGGTATGAAAAAGGCATTGGTTCTGTGCGGCGGGATCCCGCAGATCGAGCTCCTCAATAATCTGCGGAGCAGAGGCTACTATACGATCCTCGCCGACATGAATGAAAAGGTCCTCGGCAGACAGTATGCGGACAAGTTCTACCCGGTTTCCGTTCTGGATGTGGAGGCCGTTGAGCGGGTCGCAAGGACGGAGCAGGTGGATTTTGTGATAACCGTGTGCGCCGATCAGGTCCTGCAGGTCGTAGCGGAGGTCTCCGAGCATCTGAATCTCCCCTGCTACATAGATTTCGATACGGCAGTCAAGGTCTCCCAGAAGACTTTCATGAAAAAGGTTTTCCTTGAAAACGGCATCCCCACGTCGAAATACGTGATAGCCGACGAAATCAATGAGGCCGCGGTTTCCGGATTGACTTATCCGCTGATCGTAAAGCCCGTGGACTCGTACAGCTCCCGGGGCGTGGTCAAGGTGGAGAACTTTGCTCAG
This sequence comes from Clostridia bacterium, assembly GCA_024404505.1. Taxonomy (GTDB): domain Bacteria; phylum Bacillota; class Clostridia; order Oscillospirales; family CAG-272; genus CAMEON01. The sequence goes on along the minus strand of JAKSPU010000015.1, from coordinate 18,863 downwards.
CTGGCGGATGCCTTCAGCAACGCGAAAAGGATCAGCCGCACCCACCGGGCGATCGTCGAGGAGTACGTTGAGGGCAGCGAGATCTCCGTCGATGTGTATGTTTCGCACGGGAAGGCGAAGGTCCTCTGCTCCTCGAATCTTGACAAGATCCCGAGCAAGGACAGGTTCGTTATCTGTCGGACGAGATGCCCCGCCAAGGTGTCGGATACCGTCAGCGGCAAGATAGCCGACGTATGTCAGAGAATCGCGGACGCCTTCGGGCTTACCGACTCCCCGATGCTGGTCCAGATGATCTGCGACGGGGAAAAGATCTCCGTTGTGGAGTTCTGCGCGCGGACGGGCGGCGGAGATAAGTACCGCCTGATCAAAAAAAAGACGGGCTTTGACGTCATCGATGCCGTCGTCGAGCTGACCGTCGGCAATAAACCGGAGCTGGATCACGAGCCGTCCCGCGGTCTGATGGTCATAAATGAATTCCTGTATGCCCGCAGAGGTGTTTTCGATCACCTTGAGGGATTTGAGGAATTACTCGCGGAGGGCGTTATTTCCGAATACTACTGCCTGAAGGCAAAGGGCACGAGCATAACCGGCGCCAACAGCAGCGGCGACCGGGCGGCCTACTTTACGGTGGAAGCCGACAATGAGGACGCACTTCTGAAAAAGCATAAAACGGCTTGCGACAACGTAAAAGCAGTCAACGAGGACGGAGACGATATCCTTCGCCACGATTGGATGCGTGTCTGACGGGAGTACAGTATGAACGTTTTGTTCCTTTCAATCAGCTCGCTGCCGCATCTGGCGGAACACAGCATCTCGACGGACCTGCTGCATGAGTTCCGCCGGAACGGGCATGAGGTTTTCGTCGTCTGTGCAAAAAGGGACGATGACTTCAGCCCGACCGAAGCAGAGAACGAGGACGGCTGCCGGATCGTACGCGTTGCCATCGGGAAGAACAAAAAGGCGAATGCCGTACGCAAGGGGCTTACGACGGTATGTCTTCCGCTGAAGTACAGGAAGACGATCAAACGGTTCTATGGGGACGTCAGGTTTGACCTGATCCTCTATCCGACGCCCCCCGTAACAGCGGCGGGCGTCGTCAGGTACGTAAAAAAGCGGGACGGAGCCAGAACGTACCTGCTTTTGAGAGATATATTCCCGCAGAATGCCGTCGATCTCGGCATGATGAAGAAAACAGGCCCCAAGAGCATATTGTACCGTTATTTTCGCCGGAAAGAGAAGCAGCTGTACGCCGTCTCCGACCGCATCGGCTGCATGAGTCAGGCAAACTTCGACTATATCATCGAGCACAATCCGCAGGTGGACCCTTCGGTCGTAGAGATCTGCCCGAACGCGGTCAAGGTGCAGCCCGTGCTTCTGAACGATCGGGAAAAGCTCGATATGCGAAGCAAGTACGGCATCCCGGCCGATAAAAAGGTGTTTGTGTATGGCGGGAACCTCGGAAAGCCGCAGGGGATCCCCTTCCTCATCGACTGTCTCCGCGCCGGGAAGGACAACGACCGGGCCTTCTTCCTTGTCGTGGGCGACGGCACGGAATACAGGCAGCTCGAGGCATTCTTCAACGAGGAAAGCCCTGCCAACATGAAGCTGTTGAAGCGGCTGCCGAAGGATGATTACGACAGGTTGGTCGCCGCGTGCGACGTCGGCCTTATTTTCCTCGACCACAGATTCACGATACCCAATTTCCCGTCGAGACTGTTGTCCTATCTGCAGGCGGGGCTGCCGGTCTTGGCCTGTACGGACACGGCTACGGATATCGGAACCGTCATCACGGAGGGAAAGCTCGGCTGGTGGTGTGAAAGCAGCGACGTGCAGCGGTTTGCCGCGCTGACGGACATGATATGCCGCATCGATGCTGACGGCGATGCGTATCCGCACGGCGCCATTGACTACCTCGCAGCGCATTATAACGTTGAGAACAATTACAGAAGGATTGTTAATGGAAAGGTATGAGGATCGTCGTAAATGATATCGCCGCTTCTACGGGAGGGGCAATGACGATATTGAAGCAGTTTTACAACTACGTGAAAGCGAACGACAGTGAAAACGAATGGATCTTCCTGCTTGGCGACCCGTATCTTGACGAAACCGACAGGATAAAGATCCGGTGTTTCCCGGAGGTCAAAAGCGGCCGGGTCCGTAAAGTCTTTTTCGACTGCTTTTCCGGGAAGAAAGTGATAAGCTCCCTTGAGCCGGACATCGTCGTTTCGCTGCAGAATATTATGACCTTCGGCCTGCGGGTCCCGCAGGCGATATATATCCATCAATCGCTCCCGTTTCAGGACGTGAAACGCTTCTCTTTTTTCAAAAAAGCAGAGCGCCGGAGCGCGGTGATCCAGCATATTATCGGCAGATTCATCAAGGCCTCCGCCAAGCGTGCCGACAAGGTGTTCGTACAGACCGAATGGATGCGGGAGGCCGTTTCAAGGTCAGTCGGCATAGACGAGGACAGGATAGGGATCGCTTTCCCGGAAATCGACCTGTTCTCACCCGGCACGGAAAAATTCGGGAACGACAGATTCTTTTACCCGACCAACGGGGAGATATATAAGGACGTCGACGTCATCGTGCAGGCGTGCGATCTCCTGAACGACCGGGGCATCCGTGATTTCACCGTCCGTCTGACGCTGCCGGAGGGCACGGTCAGACATCCGAATATCGTATGCGTCGGAAGGCTCGACCGCGGCCGGATGCAGGAGGAATACAACGCGGGGACGCTGCTGTTCCCGTCCTATATAGAAACGGTCGGACTCCCGCTGCTGGAGGCGCGTTCCTGCGGTACGCTGATCGTGGCAAGCGACACGCCCTTCGCCGGTGAATGCCTTGCGGGGTATCCCAACGCGTATCTCTTCCCCGTACATGACGGCGGCGCACTGGCCGGACGTATGGCGGAGATCATCAACGGCCGTATCCCGCTCAAAGCAGACACCTCCGTGCCGGAGGAGAGGCCCTCGTGGGACGGCCTTTTGGCCGAGATTCGGTTGCTTGCCCGGTGACGGGCCGCCGCGCCGTTCGAAAGCCATATATCCCACAGTTAAGGAAGACAACGATATGATCTTTATTGGTGCCTTGTTTCCGAAGGATCGGGAAACAGAGATAATAGAGAACACGCCCTCCCGCGCCATCCAGAATCAGGCCAACAACTATGAGTGGAGTCTGCTTGAAGGCTTCAGGGCAAACGGCGTGGAGCATAAGATCATCAACGTCCTTCCGGTCGGTACGTTCCCGAGGGGATACAGACAGCTGATACTGAAGGATGCCGATTGGGGCGAAAACGGAGAGAACCACGAGGTCGGCTCCGTCAATCTCCCGATCATGAAGCAATCCGGAAGATACAGACGGATAAAAAGGCTCTTAAAAAAATCGGAAGACACCGATATCGTCGTTTACTCCGCCTACCTGCCCTTTTTGAAGGCGGTCAGCAGGCTCGACAAGAGGTACCGGATCACCCTGATCGTTACCGATCTGCCGGAATACTACGATCTGAAGAAGACGAGCCGCCTGAAGAGCTTTCTGCGGAAGGTGAACAACAAGCGAATATACAGGTATCTCGGGCGGATAGATCAGTACGTGCTGCTGACGGATGAGATGAAGTATCCGCTCAAGGTCGGAGACAAGCCCTACGTCGTCGTGGAAGGGATCGCGAACGGCCTTTTCAGGAGAGAGGACGCGGAGCCGACGGATAAGTTCATCGCCGTCTACGCAGGGACCATGAATTTCCGGTTCGGGATCAAAAACCTGATAGACGCTTTCTGCCTGATCGAAAACAAGAGCATAGAGCTGCACCTGTTCGGCAGCGGAGAGGCGATCCCATACGTCAGGCAGGCGGCTGCGGAGCATACCAACGTCGTATATCACGGCTTCGTTTCCAAACAGGAGCTTACGGAGTTTTACAAGAAAACGGACCTGCTGATCAATCCGCGGATGAATGACGGCGAATACACGAAATACAGCTTCCCCTCCAAGACGATGGAATATCTGGCCTCCGGGATCCCCGTCGCAGCCTATAAGCTGGGCGGCGTGCCGGATGAATACGACGCCTACCTAAATTATCCGGCGGACGATTCTGCCGGGGCGCTGGCGGAAAAGATCGTAGAGATCAGCGGGGACAAAACGGGTAAATTCGCACAGAAAGCGCACGAGGGACAGTTGTTCGTGGAAAACCGGAAGAATCCGTCGGTGCAGGTGAAAAAGATTGTCGATATGTGGAACGGCGGCGTTTGCACAGGACAATAAAACAAGCCAATACTTTGAAGAGGAAGGACTGCTTATGGCAATAGTGCTGCCTTTTGCGTTTTTCATATGCGCCGTTATCGCGTATCTGTTGAATCAAAAAAGATTGACGCACGCAGTAGTCTTTCCGCTGCTTTGGGGCGTCATCATGTTCTTTGAATGTATGCACTTGATCGGGCTCGGCTGGAGCGACGATCTGACTTATCTTGTCATCGCCGTCGGTGTGTTTTCTTTCTTGATCGGGTCCCTGCTGGTCAGCCGCATCCTGATCACGAAAAGCGCTTTTAAAACGGAGGCGAGATACAGCATCAACAAAAACCTGCTCCTTGCGCTGCTGGGCTTTACGATCCTCCTTTTGCTGTACCCCGCGATCCTCAACATCAATGCGCTGTGTGCCGGCACGAAGAGTTTCAACACCATCAGGACGTCCTTCGGAAACGTATATTCCAATATCTTTTTAAAGCTTACATATAATTATATAGCCCTTCCGTTCTCGGGCGCTTGCCTGGCAATCGCCTCCGTCATCGTGTTTGAGAATTACGACAGAAAGTTCAAGATACTCGTTTTCGCCTTGGTGGCTGTCGTCATCGTCGAGCGGATATACGTGGACGCGGGCCGCGGCATCATGCTGTATTTCCTGACCATGCTTTTCTTTTCCTATTCGTTGGGAGATGACGGCAGTCACAAAAACAAAAGCAAAAGCCAGAGCAGAAAAGAAAAAGGGATCATCGCGCTGGTCGCCGTCGCCGTCGTGGTCGCGTATGTGGCGATCACGCTGGCCCGCGGAGGAAAAATGACCACGATGCTGAAGCAGATATATATCTATATCTGCGGCTGCGTCCCGTTCCTGAACGCCATTATCCGGGAGGTCAACGAATCCGGCATTTTTCTGTATGGGACCGGAGGATTTCACGGCTTGTTCCAATTCGTGTTCACAATGCTTGAGAACGTCGGGCTGTGCAAGTATCCGGAGTTCATGACGCTTTCCGACTCTATGTACACGAGTGCCCTGCAGCGAAGAACGATCGGCGACTCCCTCTCCTTCAACGCTTATGCCACTGCGTTCTATAATATGTACCTGGACGGCGGCATCGTGGCGGTTGGCATCGAGATGTTCCTGTACGGGGTGCTGCTGCGGCTCGTATATAACAAGTACAACTGCGAAAAGCAGAACCTTCTTGCCAAGGCCGTGTACGTATACCTGCTGTACGGCGTCGTGTTCTCCTTCATCCGTTTCCAATTCTCTTTGGCAAGCCATCTAATCGCGTATGTTTTCATCATCCTTATCATTCGGAGGCAGGGACCGGAGCATGAAAGTAGTACAGATAAATACTGTTTACGGCAAGGGCAGCACTGGTAAGATCGTCAAACAGATCCGGCAGGAATGCCTGACGCAGGGGATAGAGAATATCGCCGCCTGCCGTTACCGTGAGGGCGAGGCCGCCGGGGATACCTTGTGCGTCAGCACGTGGCTGGACTGCCATGCCCATAACCGGCTCGCCCGATACACACACCGCGCAGGATTCTATTCGTATTTCCGGACGGCCTTGTTTTTGCGTAAACTGAAGAAACAAAAGCCGGATATCCTGCATCTTCATAACCTGCACGGCTCGTACATCAATATCCCCCTGCTGTTCGGATATATCAGGAAGCATCACGTCAAGGTGGTGTGGACGTTCCACGACTGCTGGCCGTTTACGGGGTATTGTCCCTATTATGGGGTATACGGATGCCTTGAGTGGAAAAACGGCTGCAAGAAATGCTGCCGTGAAACGGGCGTCCTGAACAGGCACAGCGCAGAGCGCAGCCTGAAGCAAAAGAGAAAGCTGACCGAAGGGACAGATTTGACGATCGTCACGCCGTCCCGCTGGCTTGCCGATATCGTCAGACAAACGTTCTTTTCTCAAATGCCCGTCGTCACGATCCCGAACGGGCTCGATCTGGAGGTGTTCCGGCCGCGGGAATCGGATTTCCGTGAAAAGCACGGTATCCCGCAGGACAAATTCGTCGTGCTGGGTGTTGCCGCCGTATGGGAAAAGAGAAAAGGTCTGGATGATTTTATTGAGCTCGCCGGGCGGTTGGATCATGATACATACCAGATCGTGCTGGTAGGCACGAGCGAGACTGTTGACCGTATGCTTCCGCAGGATATCATTTCCATACACAGGACGGAGGATCAGATCGGGCTTGCAAAGATATATTCGGCTTCGGATGTGTTCGTCAATCCCACGAAGGACGAGGTCCTCGGTATGGTGAATATCGAGGCTAACGCCTGCGGGATCCCGGTCGTCACATACCGCTCCGGAGGCAGCCAGGAATGCATCAATGAAAATTCCGGGATCGTTGTGGATTGCGACGATGTTGACGCTCTGGAGCGAGCCGTTGCGAGGATCCGTGATACGCATCCCTTCTCGAAAGAGGACTGTATCTCCTGCGCTTCACGGTATGACGCGCGTAGGCAGTTCCGTAGATACGTCGATCTGTATAACGATATACAAAACGCTTCTGACAACACGATATAATACCATTTTTTGGACGTCAAACCATTGCAGCCGTTCGCATATCCGTTTTTCGGAAATAGTTCAGAAAGGAGGACGGTGAGAGAATCGAAAGATTTGTTGCTGTACTGTACTTTGCCGGGTCGATGCGAACGGTTGACAGAGTTTGGCGTTTGAAAAAGGTCATTATATATAGCCCCCCCTACAAAAAAAGAAGGAGAATGACAATGAGTAAAACAGCATTTCGCGTTTTGGCGGTAGTTCTTTGCGCAATGATGATTTTCAGCGTGATGCCGCTTACGGCATTTGCGGCAATCGAAAATTACAACAAGGATTATCAGTCAGCCACCCACACCGTGTTCAAGCACACGGAGCAAACTCTTGCCCCCGGTGTAACGCAGTACACGAACTACGCGTACACTACCGCAGACGGAAAGCAGATGGTCTATTATGTGACGACTGCTGATGTCAACAGAGACGACGTTATCATGCAGATTTCTTACAAAGGAATGCAGCACGATACTCTCGGTATGGAAAAACTGGCGCAGACTGTGAAAACAGCAAACGAAAAGTATTCCAATCCCGATGATCCTGAGTTTATCAGTGAATACTACAATGTTGTTTCTGCTACAAACGGTAACGGCTACAACATGACCACCGGTAAACCCTCCGGCGTTTGGGCTATGGGCGGTACGATCATTACTGAATACAATGGTGATAGTGCGTACATTGCAATCGGTAAAGACGGCAAGGCATACGCTGGCAGAACCGTAGCCGATTGGAACAGTCTGAAGTCCACTGTCGGTGTTCAGGAAGCCATCAACTGCTTCGGCTCCGTCCTGGTGTGGAACGGTGTGACTACGATCACCCAGACGAGCTCCTATTATTCTGATCGTGCTTCCAGAACGATGGTCGGTATTACTGAGGACGGCAAGATCGTCTGTGCGGTCGTCGATGGCCGTCAGGAGCCGTTCTCGTGCGGTGCTTCCATGCTCGAACTCGCCAACATTATGCTTGAAGCTGGATGCGTGTATGCAATCAACCTTGATGGCGGCGGTTCTACCACCTACATGGCAAAGAACGAAGGTTCTGATGAATGCACCGTCAACAACAGACCTTCCGACGGCTCTGAAAGAGCTATTTCCAACGGTATCATCATCGCTTCACTGGCTGCACCGTCCAACGTATTTGACCATGCGGCTGTTTCCGTTTCCAATAACTATGTGATGCCCAATGCATCTGTTGCAATAGCCGCAACCGGCGTTTCTCCTGCTGGTACGGCCGCAGAGATTCCTGACGATATTACATACACGGCAGAGCTCGGCGAAGTTGTCAATGGCATTTATACCGCCGGCAGTGTAACCGGTACCGACACCATCAAGATGATCTACAACGGCAAGGAGGTCGGCTCCTGCGAGGTCAACATTGTTGCGCCAAATAAGATTTCGTTCGCAATGGCAACTATCTCCTGCCCGTATGGAAAGACCGCCGATGTGGATGTCGTCCCGACATACGGAGAGTTTAACCTTGAAGTCGCTTACGATGCCAATTCCGTGTCGTTCATCCTTGGAGATTCCAAGTTTGGTACGGTGGAAAACGGTAAATTTACCGCAACGAGTGAGACCCTGACCGCTACGACTTCTACTATTACGGTCAAGACAAACTGCGTTCCCAGCGTAGAAGCTACTGTTCCGCTTCAGGTTGGCCGCGGCTCTGAGATCATTTGGGACTTCGAGGACCAGGATGTCAGCAAGTGGAGTTATTTTGATTATTATAACAGTAAGAGCTCCCTGGATATTTATACCGTTGATGCGACGACCGGCAAGGTGCATAACGGTGATTACGCGCTCGCTCTCCACTACGATTATTCTCAAACCACTTATTATGAAGATTATCTGTCTTTGATCGTTGAGTACAATGCTGCCGAAATCAAGGCGCACGGTGCCAAGAATACGGATCCCGATGGTGCGCAGATCGGCGGTTATCTGTCTGACTATATTGACATTACCGGTGCCTGCGGCATGGGCTTCTGGCTCTATCTGCCCGATGATATTGATATTCGCGGATTCAACCCTCGTTTGATGTTCGGCTTCAAAAAGAATCCGACCGACAAATGGACTCGCGGTACCACTGGTATGAAGCTGGTCGTGGATGTTCAGCATCTTCCTACCGATGGCTGGTACTATTACTGGGCTGATCTCTCTGCATATGCTTCCTATGCCGGTCTGACAGTACAGAATTCCCGTCCGTTGGATGAGAACGGTTCTTCGAAGAACGGCTACGGCGGATATGCTAAAGGAAATTACTATGCTGGTTCTATACTTGACTTCTACGTAGAAGACAGTGCATGGAAGAGCTATAAAGAAAAGTCTTACAACGGTAACTTTACTCTTTATATCGATGACTGGACTGTCGACTATTCCACGGTCGTCGATGATAAGCAGGCTCCCGAGTTCGGCACGGCTGTTTATGCTTGCAACGGTATGTTTGATGCCGCAACCTTTGCTGACGGCACAACGATCAATGCCAACGAAATCGATTTTACGATTTCTGTTGCGGACGCGAACAGATTCCTTCCTGCCGGAGTAGAGGCATATAAGACAACAACGAATGCCGTTGGTCTTGATGCTTCCACCGCAAAGGTTTATGTTGACGGTGTTCAGGTTGCCGCTTCCTATAAGAACGGTAAGATTGCACTGGATAAGGCAATCAACCTTCCTGACGGTGCGCATAAGGTTACGTTTGAGGTGGCTGATAAGAACGGTAATGTCGGTAAGAAGATTATCAACTTTACCGTCAACGCAAACGCCGGATATAACACCATCAAGGTTGTCCCGCACAACACCACAATGATGGAAGTCCTCAATGGTCAGCTTTACTACATTGACCTCGTTGCAACCGATATTTCCAAGGTCAATAAGGTGACCACCATTCTCAAGGTAAACAATGTCAACAACTGGGAGCCTATGGGTATCGTAGTTGCCGATGGCTTTGCTGCGGAATACGCACTCGAGGCAGGCGACCTTGGTGAAATGACGCTCACGATTACCCGTACCGGTGATGTTGAAGCTACCGGTGAGGCCGTGATTGCTTCCATTCCGGTCCGCGCATGGTATCCCCACAACGTGCTGAACAGGGATTCTGCATGGCTGATCGCCAATACCAGAATCTTCCCGATGGATATTAAGGTTGTGACCAAGGCCGGCGCGATCGAATTCGTTGATGAAACCGATTATGTCGGTGCGTTCTCCGCTGAGATGATTCAAATTGATAACGAGGCGATGTGCGAATACGGCTATATCGGCGTTATCAAGGGCAAGGAAAACAACGGTACGAATTATAAGACGACGCTTCACGTTCACAATGCTCAGGCTGTTGCTGATCTGGCTGCAACCTGTACCAAGGACGGCTACACCGGCAGAACCTTCTGCGCAGTCTGCAACTCTGTTGTGGATTGGGGTACCACGGTTCCCGCGACCGGCCACACCTTTGAGCTTGTCGACGGCGTGCTGAAATGCGCCTGCGGCGAACTTGCCAACGGTGAGTTCGACGGCATCCTCTATGCAGACGGTGTTGCCGTTGAAGGCTGGAGCGGCGATTCTTACTACGTGGGCGGCGTCGCTCTGACCGGCGTTCAGAAGATCGACGGTTACTATTACGACTTCGGTACGGACGGCGTCTGCGAAGGAAAGGCCAAGTATACGGGCCTGTTCTTCGACGGCGAGGAATACCGTTACGCCCAGGTCGGCGAACTGTCCTCCGGCTGGAAGCAGGACGGTGACGATTGGTACTATTTCGATGAGACTACGCTGGCTCCGATTGATACGCTCAATAACGGCAAGGTAATTTACAGCTTCTATGAAACCGGTAAGCTGGTTTCCGGTAAGTGGTATACGGACGCGAACGGTACCCGTTACTACTACGGCCCGAGCTACCACCACGGCTACTTCAGATCCGGATACGCATATCTTGCAGAGGTCGACGGAAAGACCTATAACTTCGACGGTGCGGGCTATCTCACCGGTCCCGGTGTGGTCGCTCTGCGTCAGTCTACCTCTGTGCCGCCTACCCTGTACCGCTTCGCGGATGACTGCTCTCTGATCGGCATCGTCGATAAGGACGGTGTTGTGGAAGCAAGCAACGGCGATCTGTACTATGCAGTGAACGGTGATGCCAAGTATGCCGGTCTTGTGAAAGAGGACGGTTATTACTACTACTTCAGAGGCACCGACTACAAGGCAATCAAGAGCTGCACCGCCAAGATCACCTACACCAACGGTCTGCTTCCTCAGGGAACGTACACCTTTGATGAGAATTATCATATCGTATTCGAGAACGGCCTTGTCGAGAACGGCGGTGAGACCTTCTACTTCGTGAACGGTGAGGCGCAGAAGGGTCTGCAGCTGATCGACGGCAACTACTACTTCTTCAGAAATTCCACCAGCGCTATGATGAAGAGCATGACTTACACCGTGACGACGGCGTACGGCAACGGTCTCATCTCCAAGGCTACCACGTTCGTCTTCGATGAAAACGGTGTCGGCACGGAGTTGAAGTTCACCGGCTTCAAGACCGTCGGCAGCAACACCTACTACTACGTAGAGGACGTCATGCAGAAGGGCCTGCAGCAGATCGATGGCAGCTACTACTTCTTCAGAAACTCCACCGGCGCGATGATGACCGACAACACCTACACCGTGACCCCGGCATACGGCAACGGTCTCATCACCAAGTCCACGACGTTTGCGTTCGGTGCGAACGGCGTCGGCACTGAGGTGAAGTTCACCGGCTTCAAGACCGTCGGCAGCAACACCTACTACTACGTAGAGGACGTCATGCAGAAGGGCCTGCAGCAGATCGATGGCAGCTACTACTTCTTCAGAAACTCCACCGGCGCGATGATGACCGACAACACCTACACCGTGACCCCGGCATACGGCAACGGTCTCATCACCAAGTCCACGACGTTTGCGTTCGGTGCGAACGGCGTCGGCACTGAGGTGAAGTTCACCGGCTTCAAGACCGTCGGCAGCAACACCTACTACTACGTGGATGATGTTATGCAGAAGGGCCTGCAGCAGATCGACGGTGATTACTACTTCTTCAGAAACTCCACCGGAGCCATGATGAAGAGCATGACCTACACGGTCCAGATCGCATACTCCAACGGCCTGCTTACGGAAGCGACCAGATTTGTGTTCGGTTCCACCGGTATCGGTGTGATCGGATGAACACGCTCACCCCTTCGGGGGTGGGTGCTGCACGGATCCATAACCTCCACGCGGTGTGCAGCGGACAACGGCAAACGCCGGCTGATATGGATCGGATTGAAAAATCAATGCGGCTGAGCTCAGGAGGCATCAAACATGGAATTACCCGGAGCTGCTCTTAAAGGGAAAACGACGTATCTGCAAAAGAGAATAACCGCATCTCCTTTTTCGATGAGACAATACACGGTCAAACAGATGGACTACGATTCCGACAGAGATATCGAAGTGTGGTGCAATATCGTCAATCAAGCATACGACGACTCGGAGTATTCCCCCGCCCACGCAAAGGGATTCCTGACCGATCACCCGTTCTGCACCGGGACAAGCACGGCATTCTTTATGGATGGTGATACCGCGTTCGCGACGATATCATACGGGAAAGTAAAGACGGACGCGAAAACGGGCAGCTTCTTCCGCATCGCCGTACTACCGTCGTATCGGAACCGCGGAGTGGGACGAATGCTGCTTGGGTACGCGGAATCCGAAATGGCAAAGCAGGACGTCGGGATCATTGAAGAGTCCATCGCACTGAAGAGGGACGCATCGTTCTCCATGCATTTCGGGTGCGGGTACAAGCCCGAGATATTCAGCGCGCAAAGAGCGATAAAACGGTCCCCCGGCAAGGAGATCGTGCTGACGCTGTGCGGCTACAATCTCCTGATCAATATCGTCACGTGGACAAAGTATCATCGATATAAGAAAGATCGCAAAAAGGCCGTGGCAAAGAACACGCAGTAACGGTCATCCCATAAGGCATCACTGCACCATGCGCGGCTGACGCCGTGACAGCCGTTTTTTCGGCCAAAAAACAGACGGAGTAAATACCGTGAATATTAAAACCATCAAGAATGCGGGTTGGATCATCGCCAGCAAGGTAGCGCAGTCGGTCATCAATCTGGTCATCAGCATGATCTCGGCCAGATACCTCGGCCCGTCGAATTACGGCCTGATCAACTACGCCGCGTCTATCGTTGCTTTCGTGGTGCCGATCATGCAGCTGGGACTCAGCAAAACGCTGGTCCTTGAGATCATCGAACGGCCGGACAAAGAAGGGGAGGTCGTCGGGACCGCCGTCTTTATGAACTGCATATCCGCTCTGGCGTGCATGGCGGCTGTGTTCGGATACCTGCGCATCGTCGACGCGGACGAGCCCGAAACGATCCTGGTCGGTATCCTCTACAGCGTGTCCCTCCTGTTCCAGGCGACCGATGTGCTGCATTATTGGTTCCAGGCAAAGCTGCTGTCGAAATACACGTCCATAGCGTCCTTTTTCGCCTATTGCATCGTTGCGTGCTATAAGATCTTCCTCTTGGTTTCCGGGAAGTCCGTATATTGGTTTGCGGTCACGAGCAGTGTCGACTTCATTTTCGTGACGGCGATCCTGTTGATTTTTTATAAGAAGTTGGGAGCACAGAAGCTCTCCGTCTCTCTCCCTCTGGGAAGAGAACTGTTCCGCCGCAGCAAGCATTATATCGTGTCGGCCATGATGGTCACGATATATCAGCAGACGGACAGAATCATGCTGAAGCAGATTCTGGACGAGACCGAAACGGGGTATTATTCCGCGGCTGTCGCTTGTATCGGCATTACGGGCTTCGTGTTTGCCGCCATCGTCGATTCCTTCCGGCCCGGGATCCTGGAGGCCAAAAAGAAAGGGGATACGGAAGGCTTCCATTCGGAGATGAAGCTCCTCTACTCGATCATCACCTATCTGGCTCTCGCCCAGTGCATATTCATGACGCTGCTCGCGAGGCCGATCATACTGGTCCTGTACGGAGAGAAGTATCTGAACAGCGTCCTGCCGCTGCGTATCGCAGTATGGTATTCCACCTTTTCCTATTATGGCTCCGTACGGAATATATGGATCCTGGCGGAGGGAAAGCAAAAGTATCTGTGGATGATCAATCTGTCCGGTGCGCTGACCAATATCATCCTCAACGCGCTGCTGATCCCCCGGATCGGTGCCGTCGGGGCTGCGGCGGCTTCCCTTGCCACGCAGTTCTTTACGAACGTCATCATAGGTTTCGTGATAAAGCCCATCCGTTACAACAATACCCTGATGATTGAAGGCCTGAATCCTAAGCCGCTTGCCATTCTCATCAGGAACGGCTTTGCCAAAATCAAAAAGGAGAAACTATAATGCCAGTTGAACTGCTATATATATTCGGATTGTTGGCTGTCATTTGCGTGACATTCCTGCTGCTCAAGAGGCCGATCTACGAATGTATGTTTTACGGATACGTATTGATGATAATATGTACCGCTGAATACAGGAATTTCTTCACGTACATCCTCAAGACCTCTTCCGATACCCTGTTTTATGCGATTATTGCCTTTCTGGTGCTGGCGAAGGTGCTGGACGCAACGCACGCCATAGATTCGGTGATCAACGTGATCATTGCCGTGTTCGGACGGCTACCGGGAGGCGCGACGTTTTCCGCCGTGATTGGAAGCACCTTCATGGGTGCCCTGTCGGGAAGTGGCGCGGGCAATGTTGCGACAACGGGCACCTTTACCATCCCCGCTATGAAAAGATCCGGTATGCCGGCGTATCTGGCAGCCAACGTTGAGGCGGCCTGCAGCACGATGGGCAACATGATCCCCCCGGCGGGCGTGATCGTGGCCGCGCTTGCCTGCTACAATGAATTCATGGGCGCCGAGATGTCCCAGTCGACGTTTTGGGCGGCGTGCTGGGGTGTTGCGATCTGGTTCATCCTTCAGCGGATCCTGACCGCTTTTGCCTTCAATCTCTGCTATAAGGTCAAGCCTATGGCAAAGGAAGATATCCCCGATCTGAAGGAGACGTTGAAAAACGGGTGGAAGAACCTCTTGCTGCCCGTCATCATTCTGCTGCCGTTCGTTTTGGATCACTTTTTCAAGGCTACCTTCTTTACAGACAGATTAGGCAGCGGGGCGGCGAATCTGTCAAGTTCGATCCTCCTCTTTACCCCGGGGATCGCTGCCGCGTATGCTCTTCTGGTGAACAGAAAGAATATAAAGGTCAAGGACCTCGTGTCCACCGTGAAGCGATCCGTGGGCGGCATCGTCCCCGTCGGCGCCACGATCTTCTTTGCCTACTGCATCAGCAATCTGTTCTCCGCGACCAACACGGGCACCGCGATCGGCGACTATATCAAGGGATGGAACCTTTCCGTCGTCGCGTTGGCCTTCCTTCTTCCTCTGCTCACAGCCGTTCTGGGCATGGTCCTCCCCGGCTCGGCTCAGACGCAGATATTCGGTACGACGCTGATCTCCGTTTTCGCGGGCGCGGGCGGAAATCCGTTGCTGGCCGCGGTCATGCTTCCCGCGATCACCGGAGCCATGGAGGGCATAACCCCGCCGCTGGCATTGTGTACCTATACGGCCATGGGAATCGCCGGGTCCGAGATGAAAGAAACGATCGTCAATTCCTTCATTTGGGTCGGCCTGCATTATGTTCTTTCGGTCGTCTGTTTGTGCGGCTTATTGCCGATCATGGGGCTGTAAGGTAGGGTGATTGATATGAGTAAAGTAAGCAGTGTGCTGCTCTCCGTATTCGCAATAGGTATACTGATCTGTTTGTTCGCCGGAGGACTGTCGCTTTTGGGATACGCCGCCGCGATGATCATCGGGGGGGATACCGCTGCCGCGGTATGCTCATTCGTACTGAAAAGCTATCTGCCTGTTGTCATCAAGACGACTTCCGCGGTGACCGGCGTCGGTCTTATTGGGATGTACCTGACGAAGCAGAAGGAACTGACCGTCAATAATGAGAACGTCGCGAAAAAATAAAACCGAAAATGCGAAAACTCGCAAGGGCATCGCAGACGGAAAGGATCTCCCATGAAAGAAGGCCTCTTCGCCGAAAACGGCGAGTTGATTTATTACGAGCATGACCGCCCGAAGCACGCCGGTGCCGTCAAAATCGGACAGGACATCTACTACATCGGCTCCGGCGGACGTGCTGTCAAGGGTACGCACGTTGTTCACGGCGAGATGTGCAACGGGATACTGAAGCACGGCACCTACAAGTTCGGCGACGATTATAAGCTCGTCAAGGGCTCGTACAAGGCGCCGGCAAAAGTCAAAAAAACCAAGAAGCACAAGTCGTCCTTGAGCGCGGACCCCAAAGCGCTGCTGGGGGGGGGCGTGATACTGCTGACAATAGGGCTGCTGCTCCTCGCGGTTTTCAGAATCGAAAAATGCGCCGAGGCGAGAGATCCGGGCCCCGGAGCGGTAACCGAAAAGGAGACAGCGGCCGAGCTGATATTGCCTCAATTCGACGCCGACGTGCGCCTGTGTTCGGATGCCTCACAAAAGGTCTACGCCGGGGAGCTGACGGTGGCGGAGGCACTGGCGGGCGGAAATCCGTACAGAGCGTTTGAGTTCCCGTATACACTTCCGACGGATGGGAGCCTGCTGCTGAGCGAATACCCCGATATGCAGAACGCGCAGGAATACGTCCTTTCAGCCGACGAGTCACTGCTTCAGATCGACAACCTGAAGACAGGCACGCAGTACTACTATAAGGTCCTTGTTAACGGAAAGACCTATCCGGGCTCGTTCAGGACCGCGAAATCCACGCGCTTCATAAATCTTCCGGGCCTTCGGAATACGCGCGATATAGGCGGGTACACGACGTTGGACGGTAAAAAAGCACGTCAGGGGCTTGTGATCCGCGGAACGGAGCTTGACGGCCTTGTGGAGCCGGGCTATTTCCTGGATAAGGAGTACCTTGCGTACACGCAGGAGACCTTCGGGTTTGCGTGCGACATGGATCTGCGCAGTCCCGAGATATTCAACGGGGTCTATCAGTCCCGCTTCGGGCAGGACGTTCTGCATCGGTTTTACGACGCGCCGATGTACGGCAGCATTTTCACCGCCGCTTTCCAGCCCTCGATCCGGCAGATATTTACCGACCTCGCCGATCCGGACAACTACCCGGTGTATATCCACTGTACCTACGGCGCAGACCGGACAGGCACGATCTGCTTTCTCCTCGAGGGCGTACTGAACTATCCGGAGGAGGTCATGTACAACGACTACCGGTGGACGGAATTCTTCCATCGGCTGATCGGTGCAGCAGAGGGCGTGAACTCCATTTACGGCGGCCTTGAGGGCTATGCCGGTGATACGATCCAGGAGAAGATCGTTCACTATCTCGTTGAGACGGTGGGCGTAACGGAAGAACAGATAGAGTCTATCCGTCGGATATTCCTTGAAGATTGACCAAAAGATACAGCCCGGCAGCGTTTACAAGCTGCCGGGCCTATCTTTTGTGTATGAAGAACCCAAAAAATTTTCGTTTTCCACCAAATATCAGCCCCTCATTACGTGTCTATAAGAGTGAACGACACGGAAAGGAGTCCCGGAACAAACCCGGGCACACGACAAATGGATGATAAGCAGATCATTGCGCTGTTCTTCGCCCGCAACGAGCTGGCGCTGACCGAGACCGAACGTCAGTACGGGCGGTACTGCATGACGGTCTTCATGAACATCCTCAAACGCGAGCAGGACGCCGAGGAGTGCGTCAACGACACGTGGCTGAGGGCGTGGAACGCTATCCCGCCGACACGACCGACCTCCCTCAAGGCGTGGCTCGGGCGGGTGGTGCGCAACCTGTCCCTCAACCGCCTGCGGGCGCGCCGCAACCGCGACACCGAGCAGGCATTCGACGAGTTCGTCGGCTGCCTGCCCATCAGGGAGGAGGACGCGGATGAACTGCCCGCGCTGTTCGACGAGTTCCTCGCTAAAACAGACCCGCTTGACCGCAAACTGTTCGTCGGGCGGTACTGGTACGCGCACCCGGTCAAGCAACTGGCCGAGGCCTACGGGCTCACGCCAAACGCTGCCGCGATCCGGCTGTACGGTATGCGTGAACGTCTCCAGGCATTCCTTACGGAAAGGGGGTATACGATATGAGCGCCATCACCAGAGAGACCGCCTTCGACCGCATAGGTATGATCCGCGACGAGTTCATCCTTGAGGCGGATATTTCGCATTTACTGACAGCCTCCGGCAAGGGCGGCAAACGCAGCACCCCCTCGGGCTTTGCCCGCTTCATGCATAGCGGCTGGGGCGCGTTCGCCGCGTGCGCCGCCATTGCCGTGGGCGTGTACGTCGCGCTACTCGGACTCGGCAAGGGCTGGTTCGGGTCGCCCGGCGGGCACCCGGGAACGGGCACTGAAGCAATTACGGAGCAGGATTCGGCAACGAAGGAGAGCGTGAAGGACACAGCCGCCGGGACCGAAACGGAACCGGACGTCGCGTGGTCGTCCGAAGGATTGGAGTATGTTTCGCAGAACGACGGCACCTGCAAGGTGTCGATCCGGAATTTCACGGGCACCGCGCTGCGTATTCCCGAAACCTCGCCGGACGGCGATAAGGTCACGGTCATCATGAGCTCCAGACCTTGCGGTCCCGCTGCCCTGCAATACTGCAGTATGCCGGACACGGTGACTGTCATCGAGGATTCGACGTTCCGGCAATGAACGAAGCTGCGATATATCGAATGGTCTGCCGGCCTGAGAGAAATCGGACATATGGCATTTGAGCAATGTGCTATCACCCGGTTGATCCTGCCGGAGGGAGTCACGGAAATCGGGAAAAATTGTTTAACGGCTGCGCCGATCTTGAAACGGCGGTACTGCCAGCCGGATTGAGCGTAATACTCGACTATACCTTCTGTCTGTGTACGTCTCTGACCTCTGTCACTTTCCCGGAAAGGTTGACGGAGATCGGTAAAAACACGTTTAATGGCTGTACACAGCTCGGGCCGATAGACCTGCCCGCCGGTCTTAAGACATTACCGCACAATGCGCGGCTGACGCCTTGACGGCACATCTGCTTGCATAAATTCCGT
>JAKSPU010000149.1 GCA_024404505.1 Clostridia bacterium | reverse complement strand
TGCCCTGCCGCCCTTGGGCGGCTCTTCTCCCTGCACCCTCATCCTGCGGGACGCGGGGGAACGACGAAAAAAGGCGGGCGCCCATAATGGCACCCACCTGTCTCTTTCAACGTAAACTCAACTTTGTTCAACAATCCTTTTTGAAAGTTCTTGGGATCCTTAAGCCCTTCTTTCAAGAAGGGCTTAAGCGGGGTGTGGGGCAGAGCCCCACAACGCATCCCCTATACTACTTCAGAATCTTAACCGTAATGATCTCCTTCGGCGCGGCAGACAGAGAGAGGGCGTGACCGCGCGTCACAGTGAGTAAGGCAGTCGGGATCTCACGCAGATTGGTCTGCCAAGCACCGCGGATGCGGTCCGTAAACCGCAGACCGAAGGTCACGGGCTTCGACGTGCTGTTGTAGAAGCGCAGGATCAGACTGCCGTCCCGAGCCTCCGCCCCCTTGCAGGCGGACAACACCATCGCACCGGGAACGGACTCGCCGACCAGACGGAACAGCACGTCCGCACGCGGGACGACACGGTCAGCGTGCTCCAGCGGACGGAAGAACAGATCGGGCAGACCCGGCCCCTGCACGAAGGGACGTCCGCCGTAGAAGCGGTTGACGTCCACGGGACGTACCGCCGTCACAGGCTCGGCCATGAACTGCGCCGCGCGGCGGGCAATGCCGGCCGTTTCGTGGTCCCCCGCATACGGGCAGACGGCGAGACGATAACGATGCAGCCCCTGCGCCTGACCCTCGTACGCCTTCCACGACTCGGCCATGTCGTTCTCGTGGGCATAGTCGCCCGTGATGCGCTCAAAGCAGCGCAGCAGCGTGACCGCCAGCACCCCCTCGCGGTCGGCGCACGCGCCGACGCCGGAGGCGTCCTGATGCTCGTACTCGTACAGACCCAGCGCGAATACGGACAGACCGTGACTGCCGTCAGGCGCGTCCAGACCGGCAAAATCCGTCATCGGGTGCGTCCTGTCGTCGGCATAACGGCTGACCTTGTCGCGCGTGATCACGTCGAAGGGCTGACCTGCGTAGTTGTGATCGGTCACGATGCCGGTCGGGACGCGGACACGCAGCCGGTGATGCGTGCAGCGGTTGTCGACGGTCATGTCTACGTCGAGACGGTCCACACCCTTGCGGAGCGTGAGAACCGTTTCCACGTCCACGTCTCCCTTTCCGCATTCGCGGTCGAGCGGGAGCGTGTAGGTGATCTTCCGCTGTTGGCAGAGCGGCGTGTCGGTCAGCACGCTGACCTTGGCCCGGACGCCGGCGGACGTGACCAGCTCGCCGTCGTCGACCTCGTCATAGTTGTACGCCGTGCCGCGGTCGGCGTTGTCCTCCAGAAGCAATACGTCATGATAGGTAATACCGGACGGCTTGTGCGTCAGCTCCACCGTGCCGTTCCGGCCGATGCGGACCTTCAGCGTGTCGTTTTCCATACGGTACGCGGACCTGCGCCGGGGCGAGGCCGCGGTCAGCCCGCCCGGAACCGGCGTCAGCACCAGCGTGCGGTGGCTCATGCCGGGCAGGACCCCGGCACGGTACCGGATCGTGTACCGGTTGACGCGCTTCTCGCCGGGCAGATTGATCGGGGACAGCACCTGCACCGCGACGTTCTTCCGGACGGATACGACCTCGAACGGCACCTCGCGGCCCTTGGGGTCGGTCAGCGTGAAGCT
Organism: Clostridia bacterium; assembly: GCA_024404505.1. GTDB lineage: Bacteria > Bacillota > Clostridia > Oscillospirales > CAG-272 > CAMEON01. Next base: position 4,450 of record JAKSPU010000149.1, on the reverse strand, counting down.
GCCGCTGTCGTCTCCGGCGGGGATATCGATTACGGCCTCCAGCGGGCCGTTCCACGGCTCAAGCGTCGTGCTGCGGTCCACGATGAGGAACTGCGACTTGTCAAGCCCCGTGCGATCGACGTGCGAAAGGATGCTGTCGTCGCCGCGCCGCAGAAGATCGTCCGCATTCTCGCGGATACGCAGGAAACGGTCGACCATGTGCGTATGCACGGGGTCCACCGAGCAGCCGCAGATGGAGTCGTGCGGATGGTTCTTGATGAGCGTCTTCCAGAGATAGTCCATGTAGTCCTGCGGGAAGCCGCCGAGTCCGTACCACGCCGCACCGGCGTACAGCGGCTCCAGCCGCTTCTCCAGCACGGCCTGCAGGTACGCGTTCCACTCCTTGAGGTGGACGCGCGCCGCCAGCACACCGGTCAGCACGTTGGGCGCGCCGAGATCGCGCAGCTCTCCCGTGACGACGGGCAGGTCGATGCCCTCCCGGGCGACCGTCTCCTTGTACCGCGCGATATAGTCCGGCAGCGTGTCCTGGAAGAATTCCTCGTTATCGTTCAGGAGCGGCCTGACCTTGCCGACGATCTCCGTCAGATTTTCCTGCGCCTCCAGATGGTCGACGCCGTTCATCAGCAGACAGTCGTGCGTCCGCCCCTTGGAGAGGCACGCGGCTCCGCGTTCCCGCGTCAGCCGCAGGGCGGCCTCCGGATCGTCCGGGAAGCGCTGGGCGTTGTTGTACCACGCGAACATATGTTCGCACAGCACGGTCGAGCCGTCCTCCGAAGCCCAGCGGAACTGCGACGCCTCGCGGGCATACCCGCGCCCGAACACGCAGCTGTCAAGCCCGAAGCGGGTAAGGATCTGCGGCAGCTGTGAGCAGAGGCCGAACTGGTCGGCGGCGTACCCGACGGGCATGGAGCCGCCGAAACTCTCCGCGATGCGGGTGCCGATCAGCAGATTGCGGACGGTCGCCTCGCCCGAGGTCAGATGGAAATCGTTCTGGACGTACCACGGCCCGACCAGCAGACGTCCCTCACGGACGTACTTTTCCAGCGCCGCCCGCTTGTCCGGGCGGATCTCAAGGTAGTCCTCCAACACGATGGTCTGCGCGTCGAGGTGGAAGCGGTAGCCGGGATCAACGTCGAGGATATCGAGCAGATGATCCATGAGATCCACGAGCCTCATGCGGAAGACCTCAAAGGGCAGGTACCATTCCCTGTCCCAGTGCGTATGCGAAATGATGCAGTAGCGTATCTTTTCCATGATCCTTCCTCCGATCAGACGTTGATATTTCGTTTGGGGTACGTCTTCTCAATCGCCCATACGTCGGATGCCGGGCGCATCCCGCTCGTGGCGTCGGGCGCGGACAGATTGCAGGCGGCAGCGGCAGACGCGAAACGCAGGACCGCTCCGTCGTCCCACCCCTCTGCGAGGCCGTACAGGCAGGCCGCGCAGAAGGCGTCTCCCGCGCCCGTACTGCCCTTGATGTACCCATCAGGCAGCGCGAGGGACGGCACGCACAGCGGCTCTTTCCCGGGGCGCAGCATCACGCCCGCCTCCGGACAATGGATGACGACGGCCTCCCGCACGCCGAGCGACAACAGGCGGCGGGCCGCCTCGGTCAGGGTCCCCGGGATCAGACGTCCGTCCGCGTCCCGCGGCCCAAGTCCCGCGACCGCGCAGGCCTCGATCTCATTGACGACGGCGTAGTCCGTGTACGGCAGGGCAGCACGCAGCAGCGGCTCAAAGCCGGGGCGGCTGACGGTGTCGACCGACGTCATAAGCCCCCGGCGGCGGGCTTTATCCAGCACGCGGGCCAGCACGGTCCCGTACGCCTCGTCGGGCGCGTCAAGACCCGGCATCAGATGGACGTACCCGATATGCAGTATCGACGCGTGGGCGGCCAGACGGTCCAGCTCCGCGTCATCCGGGGCCCAATCCGCGTTGGCCCCCTCCATCGTAAAGAACGTCCGTTCTCCCGTCGCGCGGTCGGACATGACGTCCGTAAAGCCCGTGGCCTGTCCCGGCACGACGGTCAGACCGTCCGTGTCGATGCCGTACGAGCCCAGCGTGCGGCGGACGAACGTACCGTTGTCGTCGTCCCCGACCGGCCCGCTGACGACAGGCGGACGCGCGGGGTCCATGACGACCAGATCAATGGCCACGTTGGGCAGAAGCCCGCCCGCCGCGCGGCTGACCGACCGGATGGCGGTCAGCATCCCGGGCTTCGGGTAACCGTCTATCTCCTTGATGACGTCGACGAGCGTGCAGCCCGCCACGGCGATGCCTTTTCTTTCTCTCATACTCTGCAATCCTCCCCCGATACGGGATGGCAGACCCTGCAGGCGTGACCGGCTTCGATGATCGCGTCGACAGCCGGCTGCGCCGTCCCCTTGCGGAACAGCCCGAAGACAGCCGGTCCGCTGCCGCTCATCATGGCACACACGGCGCCGTTCTCCAGCATGAGCCGTTTAAACGACCGTGCCTCGTCGTGGTGCGGCAGCACGACGGACTCAAACAGATTGAAAGCGTGTGCGCCGATGCCGTCAAGGTCACCCGCCGCGAGCGCAGACAGCTGACCGTCCAGCGCCGCGTACTTGGGTGCGTACGCCCCGTCGGCAAATCCGCCGTACGTTTCGTCCAGCGTGCGGTAGGCGGCGGGCGTGGAAACGCCCTCCCCCGCGCAGGCCACGAGGACGTCACAATCCGGCAGCGGCGTGACCAGGGTCAGGACGTCGCCGATCCCCTCGGTGACGCACGCGCCGCCCGTGAGGCAGAAGGGCACGTCCGCGCCGAGGCGGGCAGCGGCCGCATACAGCACGTCCCGCGGAACGGCATACCCGGTGAGCTTGTTCATCGCCTTCAGCACGGCGGCCGCGTCGGCGCTGCCGCCCGCCAGCCCGGCGGGCGAGGGGATATTCTTTTCGATGCCGATCGTGATCATCCAGTCGGCGGGATCCATCCCGGCGGCAGCCATATACGCCTCAGTTGCCTTCCAGCCGATATTGCGGCGGTCGGTCGGCAGTGCGGGCCCGAGATGCGGCAGGAGCGGAGACGTATTGGTCAGCGTGATGCCGCCCGCGCCCGGTGCGTGCGTCAGGCTGACCGTCACGAGATCGAAGATCCCTATCGTCTGCATCACGCCCGTGATGGTGTGGTAGCCGTCGGCACGGCGGCCCGTGACGTCCAGAAACAGGTTGATCTTGGCGGGTGCGGGTATACTGACGGTATTGTTCATGATGCTTCGATCCTTTCTTCAAATAGTCCCGCGCGACCACAGAGCAAGCAGCTCCTCCGTCACACGGCGTACCTCGTCCGGCTGTGTCAGTTCCATCGGCGTGCGGACGCCGACGTACAGGCCGTCAGCGCAGCCGAGCGGCATCCGCTCGGCGTAGGCCGTGACGGACGCGCGCAGGTCTGCCGTAGACGCGCTGCCGGGCAGCCACAGCCCCGTGCGGACGCCGGGAAACGGCTGCAGCGGGTCACCCGACGCGGCGGGGTCGGTCAGAAGGCGCACGGTGTCAGGCAGGCAGCCCGCCTCAGAGAGGTACGCTGTCACCGCGTCCAGCTGTACGCCGGTGCCGGCGATATGCAGCACCCGGCCCGCGCGGCGGCACAGGCCGCCCGTCATCCGAACGAGCTGCGTCAGGAAATGGTCCCGGTCGGGGGCGGTCAGCGCGTCCCACGAGAACGCGCCGTCCGCATTGCTTACCGCCCGTCCGAGGCACAGGCCCGACGTATACGGATTCGGGCGGGTAAAGACATACGTTTCCGGCAGCCGCAGCAGCGTGACGTCCGCTCCGGCGGACAGGCCGTCGGAAACGACCCGCTCCATGTCGGTCAGCGTGCAGAGGCCGCGCCGGCCCGTCAGGGCCGCGTCCGGGCGGAACGGGACGGTCAGCGGGACGCCGAGCGCGTCGGACAGTCCCGAAACGGTCAGGGGCTCCGGCGCGTCCGGCCCCATGCGGACGGACAGGCAGCGCCACAGGGCAGGTGCGTCCGCGCCCGGGGGACAGTTCAGCGCGGCAAGCAGGCGCGGCAGCCGCCGCGCCGCGGGATGGCCGCAGAGGGACGGAAGGCTGTCGATCACGGCGGCAAAGAAGTCGTAGTCGGGAGCGCTTCCCTCGGCACGTGCCGTCTCCGGGGGAACGCCGCAGGCGGCGAGCAGACTGCAGAACGCCGGTGTGCGGTCGATCAGCGCCGACGGCACGGTCAGCGTGACGCTTTCGGGCGAGGTGTCCCCCGTCCACACGGGTATGATGCGGGGCGTCGTCATGCGGCGGTCTCCTTTCTGTTTTTTCTGCCTTTATTATACTGTTTCCGGCCTTGACTGTCAAGGGTAAAGGAAGATTTTTGCTATTCATGATAGGGGAAGTATTCGGGGCTGCGGCCCGCAATATATAGAGGGCGGCTCTAAAAATTCATCGCACGGTGAATCGGCGGAATATTTTCCGCCATT
>JAKSPU010000148.1 GCA_024404505.1 Clostridia bacterium | reverse complement strand
GGGAGGCAGAGAAAAGACGGCGCTCTGCTGCCGGAGCCGAGCGTTTCCGCATCGCTGGAAGTGCTGCTAAACCTTTTTCCCCCACCCCCCTGACCCCCCGCCCGGCGGGCGGGGGGAACATTGCATTTTAAAGCAGGGAGAAGGGAGCGGCATTGCCGCTCCCTTCTCCCTGCACCCTCATCCTGCGGGATTCGGAGAACGACCAAGAAGAAAAGGCGGGCGCCCATGACGGCACCCACCGATCTCGTTCGGCGTAAACCAAACCTCAGGACTTCTTTCAAGAAGTCCTTAGGCGGGGTGCGGGGCAGAGCCCCGCAAACACGTCCCGGGGTGCGGGGCAGAGCCCCGCAAACACGTTCCCTCGTTCTCCTTACTTGAACTTTTCGTACATCTCCTGCACCTCGTCGGCGGTTTTGGCGCAGGCGTACATCCGCATGGTGTTAAGCAGGCAGACGCCCTTGGACTCGGAGACGACGAAGGTGCTGAACTCGGGCGCGGGGTTGGGGAAGTGGCCCTCGGAGAGCAGCTTACCGTTCACGTAGACGTACTGACCGGCATCGGACACGACGGATACGATGTGCAGCCACTCGCCGCGCGGGAGGTACTGGTCGACGTCGCCCTTCAGCGTGACGTCGTTGTCGTCGTAGGAGCCGTGGTAGTAGTGCGTGCCGACCACGTCGTTGCCGTGGTCACAGACGCGGTTCAGGTTGCCGTTTCCGGACAGATCGCGGAAGAAGATGACCCACGCGCGGTTGGCGTTTTCGGTCAGCTTGAGATACATCTCGACCGTGATGCCGTTGGTCACGGCGTTGTGAGCGTCGTCGGTCCAGACGTCATACTTGGACATGACGGTCCTGCCGTCCTCCGTGCCGATCGTGCCGGCAGAGAAGTCCTTGAGACCGAGACCGCCCTCAACCTTGTTGTATACGGTACCGTCCTCGTTGATGCCGAGATCAAGGAACATCTGATCCTTGGCGACCTCGGTGACTTCGGGGATCACGGGCGCTTCCTCCTTCTCGGGCTCAGGGTACGTCGTCGCGTCCGCGGAAAGATCCAGCGCCACGAAGCAGCCCTCGCCGGGGATCAGGTCGAGCGTGACGGAATCGGCTTCGCCCATGAACTCAAGACCGTTCCGGTTCCAGAGCTGGTACGCGTGCGTGCCGTCAAAGTGCAGCGTCACGAGGTTGGTTTCCTCGCCGGTGTACCTCGTGTTGACCACGTAGAAGCCCGTCTTGCCGTCCTTTTCCATGCAGCCGATCATGTACTTCGTGCCGTCAACGGACGTGAGCGTCTCCCATTTGCCTTCGTTGGAGGCGAAGCCGGGGACCTTGCTGTTGATCGTGCTGACGATGTGGTCCTCGCCGCCGAACAGCACGGTCTTGCAGTCGTAGGGCAGGAAAACGCCGTGCATGGCGTGTAGATCGTTGAATACGGCCTTGCACTGCGGGTACAGATTGTTGTTGCAGACGCCATTCTCGTCGAGGATCGCGCCGTGGTTGACGTCGGTCGCGGTCGCCATGAAGCAGAGCGCGCCGTCCGCACCCATCGCCATGACAGCGTTGGTCTGGTAACGCAGCTGCGCCTCGGTCACGAGATCGATGTCACCGTAATAAGCGGTCTGCAGGTAGGCCCAGTAGGGAACGCCGGCCGGCTCCGCGAAGGACTTCTCCCACGCGAGGTTGGTCAGGTACTCCGCCATGCCGTCGTTGCCGCCGCAGAACGGGTACATATCAAAGCAGATCCACTCCGGCTGGCAGTCCTTGATGAAGGTCTGCACGACGTTCGGCCAATCGGCCAACACCTGATACGGGTACATATTCGCGCCGAACTTCCAGTTCACGGTGTCGCCGTAGGCGCGGCGGATGCGGCGCACCTCCTCCTTGAGACCGGGGACGCTGGCCAGTACGGGCTCATCCTGCAGGTAGACGTACTTGACGGACGGGTGGCCCAGACACTGCTTGAGCTTGTCGGTCGCGGAAGCCGCGTCGATGACGTGGGGGCCGAAGACCCAGATGCACAGGTCCATGTCCACCTTGTCGGCCACGCGCATCGTGTTGGCCAGCAGCGCGGTGCCGTAGAACTCGTTCTGCGTGACCATCATGTTGATGCCGGCTTCCTTCAGCCGGATAAAGGCCGGCTCGACGTTCTGCTTCCCGACGGGGGTCAGGAAGCCGCCGAGCGTCACCTCGTTGTTGACCTTGCGGTAGATCTCCGCCTTATGCTCCTCGTAGGTCGTGGGGATGAAGGGCTCGGTCTCCGGCTCCGTGGGCGCCTCGGTCGGTGCTTCGGTGGGCGCCTCGGTCGGCGCCTCCGACGGAGTCTGCTCCGTATCGCCCGTATCGGTGCCGGGCTCGGGCGGCGTCGCGGGCGTGCAGCCGGCCAGCAGCACGAGCGCCAGCAGCGCACATAACAGGGTGATCAGTTTCTTGCTTTTCATGATCATTCTCCTTGAAGTCATTGGTTTACTCGGAAAGGACCCGGAACAGCTCACCCATCAGCGCGTCGCGGTGGATGCAGGTGACCTGACAGATCAGGTGTCTCGAATCGGACTTGGCCCAATAGCCGTCGTAGGTCGGGATGGGCGCGGGAATGAGGCGGGACCACATGAAGCGTCCGCCGTCGTTGAGCAGCCAGGCGGCCGCACAGACGTCCCAGATCACGCGGCTCCAGACGCGTCCGGCCGCGTAGGAATCGGCCTCCTCGATGGTGTGGCGGGCGAGGTAGTCGCACAGCGGATTTTTGCCGATCAGCCACTGCTCCAGCTCGGGCTTGGTGGTGTAGAACGAGGACACGACGCCCATGCAGGGCAGCTGGACCAGCGGGCAGCCGCAGCCGAACACGACGCGCGCGCCGGCAACGTCCTGCCACAGGTTGAATTCCATGTTGTTGGGCCACGTCTCGAAGTGACCGGCCAGCCAGACCAGCACGATGCGGTCGGTGATGGCAGGCTGCATGAGGATCGCGGAGGCGACGTTGGTGATGCAGCCGATGGCGACGACGTAGAGAGGATGCTCCGGCGTGTACTGCATGGCCAGCTCGACGAGGCGGCGGGCAGCGGGGCTTTCCACGGGTGTCTTTTCGTCGGGCAGATAGGTGCGGGAGCCCTCGTACACGATGGACTTGAGGTCCTCACGGCCCATGAGGGTAAGCAGGTTGAGGATCTCCTGATAGCTGCGGACCATGCCGTCCTCCGGGGAGGTGGAATGGCTGTTGAAGAACGGCGCGGCCAGCAGGGCCTTCACGTTCAGTTTGGGGGACTTGACCATCAGCGACAGGGCGTACTGATCGTCGATCTCGTTGTAGGTGTCGGTGTCCAGCACGCAGTCCACGGGGCCTGCGGGGACCTGCAGATTGATGAGACGCTGAGCTTCTGTCATAATAGATACCATTCCTTTCACGCGCCGCACAGGCGCCGGTTTCAGTATAGCATAAAGGGGGTGTTCTGTCAAGGGAGAGGCGTTCAGGGATGCGGCCGGATCAGCGTCAGGTACTCGACGCGGTGAAGCCCCAGCCCGTCGGCCATGTCGACGGCCCGCTGCTCCAGCGCGGGCTGCTCCATCCATCCGGCGGAGTGCGCGTCCCATCCGATGATGACGGGACCGCCGACGACAGCGGCCTCCTCCCAGAAGGCCTGCCGCGGGTAGTGGCGGTGATCGCCGAGTCCGAGCAGATTGATCTCGATCGGGATGCCGCAGGATTTTGCCTCCCGGCAGGCGGCGCGGACCACCCGGCGGTAGGCCGCCTCGTCACCCGAGAAGTGGAACAGGTCGGGGTGCGCCCAGCAGGAGAAATCGCCCGTGTTCAGCGCCTCCCGGCATTGATCGTAGTAGCGTTCCAGCTCGGACACGCTGTCCGTCGGCGCACCGACGGGCCGTTCCCGGATCTCGTTCCCGGCGAAATGCTGACCGAGGATCAGGTACTCGTACGGCTTCGGCTCAAGGTAGGCAAGGTACCGCCCGAAGAACTTCGGGTAGTACTCGGCTTCAAATCCGATGTGGACGTCGATCTCTCCGCGGTATTCGTCCCGGAGAGCGGCGATCGTGGAGATATAGTCGTCCGTCAGCTCGCGGCGCATCCGGTAGCCGGAGTAGTAATCGCCCTCGAAGACGTACGGACTGTGGTCGGAGAAGCCGAGGACCTTGATGCCGGTGCGGAGCGCGGCCTCCACGTAGCCGCGTTCGTTGCGCTCGGCGTGGTTGCAACGCCACGTGTGGGTATGGTAATTCGCTTTCATGTTGCTTCTTCTTTCCGATTAAAGACTTTCAGAGGCTCATACGGAGCTTCAGCACGCCGTTCTCGGGGATCAGCGTCCAGCCGTTTCCGGCCTCTGCGATCCGTCCGCATACGCCGACGGTGTAGGGGTGGCCGTTCTTGGTCATGGCGAAGCTGCTCTCGCAGGCGGTCACGGTGAAATCGGGCTCGGGCGTGCCGGTGCAGTACGACACCTCGCGGCAGCCGTCCATGGTGATGCCGTCCGGCGTCAGGAGGATCAGGCCGTGACAGCCGTCGGCGAAGCAGACGACGATCTCCAGCGACTGTCCGCGCTCGATATAGGTGAAGCCGGTGGTTTTCCGTCCGAACGCGAGGCGGCACTCGATGCCGTCACGGCTCCAGAGACGGCCGTCCACGACGGGCAGGTTGTCGAACCGCGCGTCCCACTGGCGGCAGGGGGTGTCCAGATACTTTTCGGCGTAGCTGTCGTCGAACTTGGTAAGGTCCCGGAAGAACAGCTCTCCGTCCTTGCAGAACAGGTTGCAGCGGTAATTGCGGCAGCTGTACCAGACGGACTGAATGTCGTTTCCGTCCCACGCGTCCGTGGCTACCATAGCGGTCGCGGGGGTCTCGCCGCCCGCGTCGATCAGAGCCTGTCCCGCGTCGCCCAGCTTTTGCATCGTGACCACGCCGCGGCGGGCAAGGTCAGCCAGCTTTTCGGTCTGGATCACGTAGCCGGGGCCGATCCACGGCCAGCCGAAGCTGTTTTCCTGACCGGTCGTAGCGTACGCCTGCGAAAGGCAGGGATTCTCGTAGTAGGTGCGGAAGTACCAATCCATGATTGCGCCGTTGCAGCCGGACGCCCAGACCGGCTCCATGGTCGGGCAGCCGCTGAGGCCCTTGGAATATTTGGCTTCGTCGTAGCCGTACACGGGGTCGATGCCGAGCATACGGAACACGGGGGTTTTGATCTTGGTTTCCTCATGCTGCGCGGGGCAGAGCATATTCGTGCGGGAAGGGAAGTAGCCGCCGTTATAGTAGCCGCCCCACAGGGTATAGGCGTCGACGGCGAACTGTTCGCGGCACATACAGAAGGCCTTCATGTCGTACTTATCGCTCATATAGGCCATAGAGTAGGCGTCGAGCAGCCACGAGCCTGCGACCTTGGGGTACTCGCCGAAGATCTCCTTGAACAGCCGGAACGCCTCGTCGATCAGAGCCTCGCGCTCCTTGGGTGTGTAGGCCACGAGGAAGCCGGGGTCAACGTACCAATCCCAGTCGTAGCCGGGGCGGCCGCGCCACTCGATGCCGACCGCCTCGGTCAGCGGGCGGCCCATCTCGAACCACAGGCCCAGCTCGAGCTTGTCGTCGCGCTCCTTGAGGAACAGCTCCTGAAAGTCCTTGCGGAGCAGAGCGTCGTACTGCAAAAGGAAGGTGTGGGGGAAGCCGTAGGATTTGTCGATCCGCAGCTCCTCGGCAACGGGCGTGTAGAGGTCCTGCCACGGCTGTCTCGGCTCGCAGCCGCGGACGAAGTTCACAAGGTTCATGACACGTTTTTTCATGTTGAAGTTTCCTTTCTGCGTCTCGCGCACGGGGTCTTTCTCTCCTATATCATACCACAAAGCACGCCCCTTTGCAAGTGATTTGCCGTAAAAACGTAAAAAAGGACTATTTGTGCGGGGCAGAGCCCCGCGCCCCGGGATACGCGGGGCTCTGCCCCGGGCCCCGCTTAAGCCCTTCTTGAAAGAAGGGCTTAAGAATCCCAAGAACTTTTAAAAATGGTATAGAAGAAGCGAGGTTTGGTTTACGCCGAACGGGATTGGTGGGAGCCGTCATGGGCGCCCGCCTTCTTTTAAACGCCCACACGGGGGCCCCTGACCCCGCTCGGGATCGGGCAGATGGCATCTGCCCGATCCGTGC
>JAKSPU010000147.1 GCA_024404505.1 Clostridia bacterium | reverse complement strand
CCGCCGCCTACGTCTGCAACACCATGTGGCATATGTTCGGCGCGATCGACGACGGCCAGAGCCTCGTCTACCGCTTCGGCAACGAGCCGACGTGGTACGAGTGGATGTCCGAGAAGATCATGTGGTCCGGCAATCAGGGCTACATCAACGAGTTGAAGAGCAAGATCCAGAACTTCCCGCAGACCTCCGTCGGCTATATGTGGGCGTGGTCGTCCTACCCGTATTGGCAGGTCGACGAGTGCCGCAGCATCCATTACGACGGTACCTTCCGCATCATCTCCGCGGCTTACGACGTCATCTCGTGGGAGAACAGCACCGATTTCCTGTCCGTCAAGGACTCGAGCAGCGCGAGCGGACAGTACGCCGAGCTGGACGCCTCCAAGGGCCGCACCGTGCTGGAGAAGGTCGAGGCCGCGTGGGACTACATCCTGTACCAGCTCCACGGCGAGACCGGCGTCATCCAACTGACCGAGGAGTCCACCTACCTGAACGCGGACGGCTCCGAGCGGTTCGACTGGGTGAAGGATCAGGGACGCTTCTGCTGGGACAACACCGGACTCCCCAATTCCGCGTCCTCCAACTATTGGGACAACCTCTGCTTCGGCAACTACGACGCCTATGAGAACGCGCTGTTCTACGACGCGTGCGACGCCATGATCGGCATCTATACCATGCTCGGCGGCGAGTACCTCGACAAAATCCCGTACCTGACCGAGCTGAAGAAGAAGATCAAGGACAAGTACGACGAGTATTATTGGAACGAGGAAAAGGGCCGCTACATCGAGTGCATCGACACCGACGGCAATAAGGTCGACTTCGGCTTCACGTTCGTCAACTTTGAGGCGCTCAAGTACGGCCTCGGCGACACGGAGAAGGCGAAGCTGATCTTCGATTGGGTGGACGGCGACCGCATCATCGAGGGCGAGGACCGCACCGGCAAGGATATCATGTCCTACGCTACCCTGATGCGCAAGACCTCCAAGTACCGCCAGATCAAGAACTTTGACGTGGATATGGTCCTCGCGCCCGTCGTCAATACCGTCGCCATCAACAATAAGGAAAACAAGAAGACCGGCGTGATCTGGTGGCACGGCCCCTCCGGCATCGACCCGTGGGCGGGCGCTGCCTACGGCGCACACTGCGAGAACGGCGGATACATCTTCTACCCCGTGTTCTACGAGCTGATGGCGCGCACGCAGTACGAGGGCGCACAGTCCACGACCGACCGCCTCCGTCAGATCGCCCGCGTCTACGAGTTCAACCGCCTCAACTCCGACGAGGCCGCCGGCGGCGCCGCGTGGCTCGAGGGCCTCGTCGGCGAGTTCCCGGAGAGCGGTCTGGTCCCGACGACATACATCTCCGCCCTCATGGGCGTCCGCGCCGAGGCCGGCGGCCTGTACGTCGAGCCGCACTTCAACGAGGTCTATGAAAAGATGGGCGTCACCTCCACGACCTACGGCGGCAAGGCCTACGGCATCGAGGAAAACCGCAACGGCACGCTGACGATCACCTGCCTTGACGGCGCGGTCGACATGGTCCTGCACTACAAGCCCGCCCACTTTGAAAAGTTCACCGTGAGCGTGGTCAGTGCCGACGGCACGACGGCGGAATCCGAGGTGTCGGCCGCCGAGGACGGCTTCCTCACCGTGACCCTCAGCGCCGATAACGTGAAAACGATCGTGATCGAGCCGCTGCTGCGGTAAAGAATAAAAGGATCCCGCCGGGCCTTATGCCCGGCGGGATCTTTGCTCCGCCGCCGGATACCCGGCGGGATCTTTGCTCCGCCGCCGGAGACCCGGCGTTTCCGCATCGTCCGAAGTGCTGCTGAACTTGTTTCCCCCACCCCCCTGACCCCCCGCCCGGCGGGCGGGGGGAATACTTTATTTTATAGCAGGGAGAAGGGCGCGGCTGCGCCGCGCCCTTCTCCCTGCACCCTCATCCCGCGGGACGCGGGGGAACGCATCCACGCCTTTGGCGTGGATGGGCTACCTCCCGGTCTCCTCCCGTGCGCGGGAGACAAAGGAAAATCACAGCTCCGCCGCCGGAGACCCGGCGTTTCCGCATCGTCCGAAGTGCTGCTAAACTTGTTTCCCCCACCCCCCTGACCCCCCCGGCGGTCGGGGGAATATTTTATTAGTAAGCAAGGGGAAGGGCTGCCGCAGCAGCCCTTCCCCTTGCTGGGAAAGTAAAAAATCTCCCCCTCCCGCGCACGGGAGAGGGTAGGGGGGCAGGCCCCCGAGCGCGGGACGCGCGAGGCGTCCCATATTCCGCACGCAAAATCAACCCTTTTCCGCAAACTGATCTGAAGGCGGACCTGACAATTGTCAGAGACGCCCTTGACAAGAGTGCGCGAAAAAGCTATAATAACCGTACCGGCCCCGCCGGTGCGTCAAGAAAAACGACATCAAAAACGACATCGAAAACGTCAATACAATCGGAGAGTCATCTATGTTTCTTTTCAAGCATCCGCCCGTTTCCGCCCGGCGGGACGGAGACCCCGCTCGGCCAGCCGCAAAACACCGGAAGACGTGGATCATCCTGACCGCGGTCCTGCTCACGATCGCCGCTGCCGCCGCCGTGTGGCTGATCCTGCGCCGGACCGCGCCCCTCCCGGAATGTCCGGGGAACGCGTCCGACGAGAGCTTCTCCCCGGACGAGCAGGACGTCCTCACCGCCGTGTGCCTCAGTTACCTGACCTACGGCTGCGAGACCGCGTCTGGCAGCTTCACGGGCACCGTCTCTGACCTAATAGACGCGGAGGAGATGGGCATCCTGTCAGAGAACTTCGGCGTCGTCCGCCGGGACAAAAACGACCCGGCGACTGCGCTGTTCGATACGTCCGATCTCATCCGCGGCACGGTCGGACACCTCCGCTGCCTCTGCGCCGAAAAGGATGAGAAAAGCAGCTTCTTCGGGGCGGCCTTCTGCGACGACGAACGGAAATGCGTCTGGATCGCCTATGCGGGGTCCGTATCGTTCCGGGACGCGCTGACCTGCGCGGGGCTTGTCCTCGCGCCGCGCCTGACCGCGCAGGAGAAGGCCGCGTTTGACCTGTACGCCGACGCGGCGGCGCGGGACGAGGTGGCCCGCGACGGGTACCGCGTCATCCTGACCGGTCACTCGCTCGGCGGGGCGCTGGCGGCGATGGTGTCCGCCGCGAGCGGCTGTCCCGTCGTGACCGTCAACGGCGCGGACGGCCTCGGAGCCGACAAGATGCTGTCGCTGATGCGCGGGGCAGGGGACTGCACCGGCGTGCATAACTTCCTGACGAGGCCGCAAAAGGGCCTTTCCTTCATGGAATTCGTGGAGCGGCTGATGTTCCTCGGGAAAGGCGAGGGCGTCGACAGCCGCGTCATGCCTGCCGGCGGCTTGACGACCGATACCCACAGCGCATTTTCGTTTATCCGCTTCCGCGACGGCGACCCTGCTCAGCCGTATATTCCGGAGCCGGAGGCATAACGCCTGCCCGGTGTTCCGTTCGGAGGAGGGCGGGGAAAACCATATCAAGCGCCGAGGTTTTTCCTCAACTCGCTGCACGCAGCGAGTTGTGAACTCCCCGGTTCAGCGTTTACAGTATATTTTTGCATCTCAAAAGCCCCTCCCACCCCAATCCTTGGCTGCCGCAGCCCGCTGACAGAGCATTTTTCTGCTTTCTTGCCGGCGGCGCCGCAGCCAAGGAGGGTGGGGGTAGGGTATCACGATGTAGGAAATTGCTGCAAAGGTTCCCCGGGGAGGGGGCAGGGGAACTTCGGCGTTTGAGATGGTCCCCTGCCCCCTCCCCGAACGAAACGCAGGACATTATCCAATGCCCAATGGCTCCTTATGTCCGTGAAAATTCACACCGCGTTCATAAAAATCCCGCACAAATATGGTAAAATAGTATCAGTATCATTCTGTTTCGCTGCAAAAATACAAAAAACACATAAAAGGAGAGTATCATGGAAAAAGTCAGAATTCAGGACGACCTCTATGAGTTCGTCAACGCGGAATGGCTGGAGACCGCCGTCATTCCCGACGACAAACCCTCCGCCGGCGGCTTCGCCGAGCTGCAGACCAAGGTGGAGCAGACGCTGATGGGCGACTTCGCCAAAATGGCCGAGACAAACGAGTACCCCAACACCTACATGAAAAACGCCGTCAGGCTGTACGACCTCGCCCGGGACGCCGAAAGACGCGGCCGCGAGGGCATCCGCCCCGCGCTCGCCGATCTCAACCGCATCCGCAAGCTGAAGGACGTCTCGTCCCTCAACCGCCGCCTCGCCGAGTTCGTGACGGACGACCTGCCCCTGCCGTTCTCCATCGACGTCGACGCCGACATGAAGGACACCTCCCGCCACTGCGTCATGCTGTACGGTCCGAGCGTGATCCTGCCCGACACGACCTACTACAAGGAGGAAATGGCACAGCAGAAGGAAGCCATGCTCGGTATGTGGTCGAACATGGTCCGCGCGCTCATGTCCCACACCCGCCTCTCCGCCGAGGAAAAGGAGCAGTACGTCAAGGACGCGCTCGCGTTCGATGAGCGGCTGGCAAAGCTGGTCAAGAGCAGCGAGGAGTGGTCCGAGTACCCCAAGATGTACAACCCGATGAAGACCCGCACGGTCAGCTCGCTCATGAAGCCGCTGAAGTTCCGGAAGCTGCTCACCGACCTGTTCGGCGAGGCGCCGGAGACCGTGATCATCGCCGAGCCGCGCTACTTCAAGAGCTTCTCCGAGGTCTTCAACGAGGAGACCTTTGAGGAGTACAAGCATTGGGCGTACATCAACCAGCTGATCGGCGCGTCCTCGCTGCTGTCCGAGAAGATGCGCGAGGAGGGGACCTCCTTCCGCCGTGCGCTGACCGGTGTGGCGCAGGTGCCCGCCGTGGACAAGTTCGCCTACTACCTCGCCTCCGGCCTCTACTCCGAGCCGGTCGGCCTGTACTACGGTGACACCTACTTCGGCAAGGCTGCGAAGAAGGACATCACCTCCATCGTGAAGGAGATCATCGAGACCTACAAGCTGCGTGTCGCGAAGAACGATTTCCTGTCCGACGCGACCAAGGAGAAGGCCATCCTGAAGCTCTCCAAAATCGTGATCAAGATGGGCTACCCGGACAAGTGCGGCAAGGTGTACCGCAAGATGACCTTCGGCGCGGACCTCTCGCTCTACGACGCGGTCTGCACGCTGAACAAGGTCACGAAGCTGGATCGCTTCTCCAAGCTGTCCGAGCCGGCGGACCGCACCGAGTGGGTGATGCCAGGCCACATGGTCAACGCCTGCTACAATCCCTTCACGAACGACATCACGTTCCCGGCCGCGATCCTGCAGCCGCCCTTCTACTCCATCAATCAGACGAGGAGCGAGAACCTCGGCGGTATCGGCGCGGTGATCGGTCACGAGATCTCGCACGCGTTTGACAACAACGGCGCACAGTGCGACGAGAACGGCAACCTGAAGAATTGGTGGACGAAGGAGGACAACAAGAAGTTCATCGCCCGCACCAAGGCCATGATCAAGGAGTTCGAGGGCATCGAGCTGCCGTGGGGCAAGGTCAACGCGACCTTCATCGTCAGCGAGAACATCGCCGACAACGGCGGTATGGCCGTGACCCTTGAGATGATGTCCAGGCTCGACGGCGCCTCCTACGAGGAGTACTTCATCAACTGGGCGAAGGTCTGGTGCATGAAGGCAAGACCCGAGTACCTCGCCCTCGCCCTCAACGTAGACGTCCACGCTCCCAACGTCCTCCGCGCCAATATGCCTCCCCGCAACTTCGACGAGTGGTACACGACCTTCGGCGCTACCAAGAAGGACAAGATGTACATCGCTCCCTCCAAGCGCGTTGTGATCTGGTGAGAAGGGAGCGCCTCGCCGCCTCGGCGTCTCGGGGACCTACCCCCCGACCCCCTCCCGTGCGCGGGAGGGGGAGAATAAAAATTCTTTTTCCCGAGGGGAAGGGGCGCTGCGGCGCCCCTTCCCCTCGGTCTTCTCATCCCGGAGACCGCGCCTACGGGCGCGGATAAGACGAGCCGCGTTCCCCGCGTCCCGCGGGATAAGGGTGCAGGGATATCAAATAAAATATTCCCCCCGCCCGCCGGGCGGGGGGTCAGGGGGGTGGGGGAAAAAGGTTCAGCTGAACCTCCGGCGATGCGGAAACGCCCGGCTTCCGGCGGCAGAACGCCGGAGTGGTAACCCAAACGGTTTTCCTCTTGGCTATCCGTAATTTTCGGTGGTTTTCGCAAAAATTTTCCGTGTCTTCTGTTTCA
>JAKSPU010000146.1 GCA_024404505.1 Clostridia bacterium | reverse complement strand
GATGCCATCTGCCCGATCCCGAGCGGGGTAAGGGGCCCCCGCGTGGGCGTTTCCGCTGACCTCGGCGCCCATGACGGTACCCACTAATCCCGTTCAGCGTAAACTCAACCTCAGTTATCCTTTACCCTGTATAAAAGTTCTTGGGATCCTTAAGCCCTTCTTTCAAGAAGGGCTTAAGCGGGGCGCGGGGCAGAGCCCCGCTTAATCATACCTCCGGATACTCCAGCACAACCTCTTCGCCGTTCTCAAGCGCGGACAGGATGCCGTTCATGACGACGACGGGCGCGATGAAGTCCGTGTATGAGGCGGGCATAGGACCGCCGTCAAGCAGGCGGGCAAACTCGGCAAACTCACGGTCAAAGCAGACCTGCCCGATATCACAAAGACCGGCGGTCTCACCGCTGTCGCCGAAGAGAGCGGCGTAGTAGCGGTAATTGCCGTCCACATACAGACCCGTGACGTCAAACGTGCCGTAACGGAACAGAACGGTGATCGTGCCAACGCTCCGGGCCGCCCGGACAGCCCGCGGGAAGCGCCCGAACGCCTCCATGACCATCTCGATCAGGTGCTGGCAGTAGAACGAAAAGCCGCCGTAGGCGTTCTCAAGCGAGATCGGCGCACGGACCAGACCGCCGAGCGTGCGCCCGAAGCGAGCGCCTTCCCGATCCTCCCGGATGCGGGCGATCGTGTCCGCAAACCGGCACGAGGAGCCTCCCGTCAGACGGACACCGCTCGCCTTCGCCTCCGCCGCCAGACGGACGGCTTCGTCCGTGCCGACCGTGATCGGCTTGTCTATGAACATCGGCACGCCCGACGCAAGATACGGCGCGGCATAGCGGTAATGGTTCCCGCCATAACGGGCGGTCACGATCACACCGTCGACCTCTCCGACCGCCTCGTCAAAGCGGTCCATGACACGCACGCCGAACCAGCCGCGCAGCGCCGCCGCAGACTCCGGCTCGCCGCTGTATACACCCGTGACCGCGATGCCGCCGTACAGATCGGGATGGTCGGCCATGATCTTCAGGAAGGTGTGGGCGTGCGAATTCTCGCAGCCGAGTATCACGACTTTTTTCCTACTCATACGCTTTCCTCCAGCTTCAGCTCGCGGACCGCGTTGCCGCGGCAGATCAGATAGTAGTCCCGGTCCGAGATGCACCCGGCCGCATGACGGTCGTCCAGCCATTTCCCGAGCGGGAAATAGTTGGACGGAGAGCAGATGTCCGTCCCGTACAGCAGACGATCCCCGAACTCCTCGATGAAGCGGTACGCGTGATCGTCGTCACGCATGAGCGCGTTCCCGCCGCTGCCCGCGGACAGATCGCAAAAGAGATTCGGACATTCCCGCATCAGCTCCTGCAAACGCCCCGGGACCACCTTGCCGGTCGGGTACGAGCCGCGCGCCTGTCCCGGCGTCCGGGCGGAGATCTCCTCCCAGAAACACTGCGAGTGACCGAACACCCGCAGACGCGGATGCTTTTTCAGCATCCGCTCGAGGCGCGGCAGCCCCTCCTCGTCGTAAACACCGTAGTTCCCCCCGATCGTGGGCGAGATATGGATCGTCACGGGCATATCGTACGCGGCACAGGCCGCAAGCATATTGTCGTAGGCGGGATCGTCAAAGGGCAGGTTGGCACATACCTCGCCGACCCCCTTCGCGCCAAGCCTTTTGTAATGGTCAAGATAGAAGCCGAAGTCGGTATGTTCGTCGTTGTTCCCCATGCGCGGGGACAGATTGCAGAACCACAGGAAGCGGTCGGGATGCCGCCGCGCGATCGTGCAGACCTCCTCCGGGGTCGACTGCGCGTACGCACATTCGTTGGTGATCTCCGGGAGCAGGACGCCCTTTTCGATCCCCCACTCGTCGTACATGGCGATCAGCTGCTCCGGCGACGCGTAGTTGGAGCCGTCCGGTCTCGGGAGAGCGATCTCCGGGAAATATACGGTATGCACGTGGACGTCGATCTTTCGTACTGTCTTCATGGATCGTCCTCCTTGCTTATTTACGGCATCATGTCGTCGTAGCCGCGGATGCTCGTCACGGTCCGCGTGACCGTGCGCGCGTCGAGCCGCGTGAGCGCCGGATGAGCGCGCACGTCGGCACCGCCGTCGAAGCAGCCGAGAATGGCCGCGTTCAGATCGTGCGCAAGCCGCCCGCAGGCAAAGACGTACCCCTCGCCGGACATCATGTCGATGCTGTCGACAAGGCTTGCGCCCTCTATGTCGGCTTCTATGACGATCACCGTTTTCTTATTCATTGCGCTCATTGCTCGTTCGTGAAGCCGTACCAGTGGCCGCCCATGGCCTTTTCCGGCTTCTCTCCTCCGATCAGCTGTTCAAAGTTGAGCGCGACCTTGCGGAACCCGAGCGCGTACGTTTCGATCCACTCCTTGTCGAAGTGCTTGAACCACGGCACGGAGAAGCACCAGCGCGTCAGCGACGGGTCGCACAGGCTGTCCTCCGCTCGGACGTCACGGTCCTCGTAGCGGATGCGGGCCGGGGTGCCGCTGTGGTCGATATCGAAGGACTTGAAGTAGTTATGGGTATGCAGGCAGAAGTTGGCGCCGTCCCAGACGATATTGCCGACCTCGGCCCGTAAAGCCTCGCAGAAGCGCCCGACGGTCAGGCCGCCCAGCTCCTCCGGGACGTAGATGCCCTGCGGGTTGTACCAGCCGGCCATGTTGGAGCCGGTCGATTCGTCCACGCGCAGCGGACGGATGCCGGGAACGCCCTCCAGAAGATCCCAGAAGTAATTCATGGCCTTGCGGATCTCGGCGCAGCGGGCGTCGTAGTACTTCAGCTGGACGCGCCCGATGGCCGACGACACCTGATTGACGCGGCCCTTGATGCCGCCGAGCGGGATGTGGAAGTACGGCTTCAGGTCCTCGGACTCCTTGATGTATCCCGCGTTGAAGCGCTCGTAATGGCCGTACGCCATGGCGCGCTCGAAGATCCTCGTGTCGTCCGTGACCAGCATACCGCCCTCGCCGATGGCAAAGGACTTGCCGCTCATCAGCGACATGGCGGACACGTCGCCGAAGGTGCCGAGCTTCTTCCCTTTATACAGGCCGCCCTGTGCGTGCGACACGTCCTCGATCAGCCTGATGCCGTACTTCTTCACGATGGGCATGATGCGGTCCATATCGCAGGGATAGCCGCAGTAATGCACGATCATCAGCGCCTTGGTGCGCGGGGTGATGCAGCGCTCGATATCGTCGGGGTCTATGGAGAGATGCTCGTCCACGTTGCAGAAAACGGGGGCGGCACCGAAATACATGGACTGCGCCACGCTGCCCCAATAGGTCTTGGTCGGGCAGATGATCTCGTCGCCGCGCCCGAGTCCGACGGCAAACATGGCGGCGGTCAGCGCCGCGGTGCCGTTGCAGAAGGCGAGGGCGTACCGTGTCCCCTGCCACGCGGCGAACTCCTCCTGGAACTTTTCGGTCACGTCAAGGCCGGAGAACGCGCCGCGGCGGATGACGTCCAGCGCGGCGTCCTCGTCTTCTTGGGTCATGATGGGCCAGCGGAACAGGGACTCGGGGACGGGGGTATCGATGACGGGCGTACCGCCGAGAAGGGCAAGGCGTGTATCAAGAGCTTTCATAGACGTTCGTCCTTTCTTACGGGTATCCCGCGTCCGAACGGCGTATATCCGGCGCGGTGTCCCGATACCGTCATTATATCACAGACTTCCCGGTTTGGCAATGTGTTTTCTGCGTTTTTTTAGATGTTCCCTGCGTTTTGTTCGGGGAGGGGGCAGCCAACTCCCCGAGAATTACTATGAATTCCTGTCGAAACCCCGAAACATCTTTTTTCTCCCCGGGGGTTGCAATCTCCTCCCGTTTGTGGTAAAATGTCAGGCGAAAGCAAAAAACGCAAACACGATCGGGGGGTATCACGTCATGAGCATGGATAGCATCGGATTCACGGGTCAGGCGGACGACCGCCTTCTGTACGAGGCGGTCTGCTTTGCCGCAGAGGCGCACCGGGGACAGGTCCGCAAGGGCGGCGGCGTTCCCTTCATCGTCCACCCGATGGAGGCGGCGGCGATCGCGGCGACCATGACGAACGACCGTCACGTCATCGCGGCCGCGGTGCTCCACGACGTGCTGGAGGACACCGACACGCAGCCGGACGTCATCCTGATCCGCTTCGGGCAGGATATCCTTTCGCTGATATCCGGGGACACCGAGGACAAGCGTGAGGGTCAGGATCCCTCCGCCACGTGGCAGACGCGCAAGCAGGAAACCATCGACTACGTGCGTACCCGCGCGTCGCTGCGGGAGAAAATGGTCGTGCTGTCCGATAAGCTGGCCAATCTCCGGAGCATGAAGCGGGACTACTCCCTGCTCGGGGACGCGCTCTGGGCGCGATTCCATCAGCATGATCCCGCCATGCACAGGTGGTACTATGAATCCGTCGTGACGGCCTGCGAGGGGCTGGAGGACACGGCGGCGTTTGCCGAATGTATGGAGATCATCCGAGGGTTGTTTGGATAAAAATGTATCTTCTTAAAACTTGGTTTTTGCCCGGCGTTCCTGCGGGGAAGGGGTAGGGGACCATCTCAAACGGCACAATCCCCGTTAGCGAATCACCACAAAAACCCGATCAAGGCAACCGCCCTGCGTCACAGCAGGGCGGGCTTTTTCCTTCCAATCACCATTTTTGCCAACGCACCGTCACACCCCGCCTTTCAAAATGATTAAACTCGTTTCCCTGCGTATGGGCATCTCTAAAAATTCAAATATTTCTTGTCAAAAGCCGCCACCTATGATATAATATAGAAGGAACGAAGAAGGTGGTGCGGAACGATGAAACAAATCTCCATATTTACCGAAGAGAACAGGATTCAGAAGTTGAGCGAACTGGGAGACTGCCTTGAGCGGTTGAACGTGGTAGACTTGACTGACGAACAAAAAAGAATAATCGCCGCAAGTCCAAAGTCAACTGCCGTATCGAGCACATCTTTGGCTTTATGACTGTATTTATGCACGGCTTGACCGTCCGCTCTATCGGAATCGAGCGAGCCGCTTTCAATATCGGGTTGACAAACCTGACATACAATCTTTGTCGCTATGCCTTTTTGAAACGAAAGGAGGCTGCCGTGGGATAACTATGCCCTTTTGCGGGAAAAGCCTGCAAATTCGGGAGTCCAACACCCCGAAAATCATATGAAATCAGAGTTAGGTATGCGATTCGCCGCTCTCTTTTCATCTTGTAGCCGTTGAATCGCAAAATTTGGAATGGGGAACTAATTTTTAGAGGTTCCCTTTCAAAAATGTACGAGCCGCAGCAATTCAACTGCAAGTAGAACGGATATGGAATTATTCAACATTCATACTATTGTAATTTGTATTATGATGTGATACAATATAAACATGAGATGGCCATCTCAAAAAAGAAAAGGAGAAATGGTTTATGTTGGATCAAAAGGTATTTGGCGAAAAACTGCGTAATCACAGAAAGAAATTTGATATGACACAAGAAGAGGTGGCTGAAAAGATTGGCGTATCTCCTCAAGCGATATCAAAATGGGAATCCGGTGACTGTCTCCCCGACTGTTTCAATCTGAAATCCATCAGTGATATTTATCAGATTTCAGCGGACGTGCTTCTCGAAACCGAATCGAGCGGCGACATTGACTCTGCCGCGAGAAAAATCGAGCAGATCGGAACGGAATACATATGGGCATCGGCAAATTGCGACGCATATAATAACAATCTTCATCAAGAGCTTGGAGAAGATTTGTGGAAGATGTGGAAAGGCATCTATTTTGCTGAAACAGGAAACCGGAAAATACAGGAAGAAAGTAAACAGCGCGGAAATTTGCGAATTTCCGGCAGTTTCGGAATGAAAATATGGGACGATGACGGTATCGTATGTATTGTAAAATCGTCCCTGATGAAAAATCTCGGCATTGCAAATTCAATTGCTTCTGACGTTATTTCGGCACTATGCAGTGAAGATGGGCAAAAACTGATCACTGCACTCAATTGCACTTCTCCCACAACAAAGGATGAAATCATATCTCAAACAAACATTGAGATACATCGCTTAAATGAATTGCTCCTGCTTCTGTCGGAAAACAAAGTTATAGAATATGTTGCCGATAATAGAGTGGCGAATGCAACAGGTTACAAAATCAGCGGTCATTGCGGTATCGTTGCCTATATGATTCTTTCGGCAATGCACATTTTGACGAAGCAAATATATGAAGTGAGTGAATATTTGTTCAATCCATTTTTTGAAGAATAAA
>JAKSPU010000145.1 GCA_024404505.1 Clostridia bacterium | reverse complement strand
ACGCCGTGCGGATTCATGCAGAAGGTCCGCACGAGGTCCTGGAACTTCTCGGTGCGGTAGACGATCTTGGACTCGTACAGCTCGTCGGTCAGGTGTGCGAACACCTCGGCGGGCAGCTCTACGCGCACGCCGATATCCACCCGGTTGGAATTCGTCGGGATATTGAGGTCGCGGCATACGCCCTCCATCCACTTGCTGCCCGACCGTCCGGCGGAGATCACGCAGGTCCTGCAGGTATACTCATTCCCCCCGGACGTCACCACGAAGCCGCCGTCCGTTTTTCGGACGGTCTCCACGGGCGAATTGAAGCGGAACTGTACCTTGCGGGACAGCTCGTCGTACAGGTTTTTCAGCACTACGTAGTTGATGTCCGTGCCGAGATGACGGACCGACGCGTCAAGGAGATGCAGCCCGTTCTGCAGGCACAGCTTCTTGATCGGCGTGTTCGCGGTCGAGTACAGCGCGGTGCCCTCGCCGCCGTGGGACAGATTGATGCTGTCCACGTACTGCATCAGTTCGATGGCCTGCCGCTTGCCGATGTACTCGTGCAGCGTGCCGCCGAACTGGTTGGTGATGTTGTATTTTCCATCGGAGAACGCGCCCGCGCCTCCGAAGCCGTTCATGATGGCGCAGGTCTTGCAGTTCAGGCAGGACTTGACCTTCTCGCCGTCGATCGGGCACTTGCGCTTCTCAAGCGGGTTGCCGGCCTCGAAAACGGCGATCCTGCGGTCCGGCCGGAGCCTCGACAGCTCATACGCGGTGAAAATGCCGCCGGGACCGGCGCCGATGATGACGGTGTCATAATCAAATTGCATTGTCGTAGTCATGGAATTTTTCGCTTACCTTTCCGGATCGGAATAAAACAGCCGAGCGGACGTGCCGCTCGGCTTGATCCATATTATTATAGCATATGACGGGGGATTTGTCAAGTTCGCGTTGTTGCAAAGTTGGGATTCCTTCAACTCCCCCGTCGTTCGGGGCTACACCGGCAACTAACCCTTATCTGCCTCTTCCCCGCCCGGCTCCCTTGCGGAGCCGGGCTTTTCATTCAGATTTCACAAAAACCTCCTTCCGAAACATTGACAATCCCGCGATTCTGTATTATAATATGCGTAGAAAGCGAAAAAGCAGGTACACACACATGACAGAAAACGCAAGACCGCTGTTCATCGTCTTTGACGGCATGGACGGCTCCGGCAAGACCACGCAGATGCGGCGGCTGGCCGATCGGCTGCGCGCACAGGGCGTTCCGGTCGTCACCACCTTCGAGCCGACCGGGAACCCGGACGGCGCGCGGCTGAGGCAGGCGCTGGCGGGTCAGATCCCCGCGACGCTGCAGCAGATGGCCGCCATGTTCCTCCTCGACCGCATCGGTCACAATCAGCACCCCGTCAATGGCATCGAAAAATACCTCTCGGACGGGTACACGGTCCTCTGCGATCGCTACTACTACGCGTCGATCGCCTATCAGGGCGGCGACGACCCCGAGTTCTTCCGCTGGGTTGCCGACATGAACCGCGGCTGCCCCGCCATCCGTCACCCGGACGGCTGCATCTGCTTCGACCTCGACCCGGAGATCGCGATGCGCCGCATCACCGCCGGGCGCTCGCCGGAACAGCTGGAGATCTACGAAACGGTCAGCCAGCAGGCCCGCATCCGTGAGCGGTTCCGCCGGGTCCGCGAGGCGTTCGGGGACGAGGAGCTGATCGTCACCGTCGACGCCGGAGGCACCGTCGATGAGGTGGAGGCCGCGGTATGGTCCGCCTACCTCCGGATCACAGAACAAAAAAACATTACATAAAAAGGAGATTTCGTTATGGCACTGCTTGCACAGACTCCCCCTATGGGCTTCAACACATGGAACACCTTCGGTCCCAACATCGACGAAAAGATGGTCATGGAGATGGCCGACGTGATCGTCGAAAAGGGATACAAGGACGCCGGCTACAAGTACGTCGTCATCGACGACTGCTGGTCTCTGCGCGAGCGGGACGAGGACGGCGAGCTGGTCCCCGACCCTGCCAAGTTCCCCCACGGCATGAAGTACGTCGGCGACTACATCCACTCCAAGGGCCTCAAGTTCGGTATGTACTCCTGCGCCGGCATCCGTACCTGCGCCGGTTTCCCCTCCTCCTTCGACCATGAATTCCAGGACGCGCGCACCTTCGCTTCCTGGGGCGTCGACTTCCTGAAGTACGACTTCTGCTACTTCCCGTCCTTCGCCAACTGCCAGCACCGCTACCTGCAGATGGCACAGGCGCTCCGCGCCTCCGGCCGTGATATCCTGTTCTCCGCCTGCAACTGGGGCGCACAGGAGCCGTGGAACTGGATGAGAAGCGTAGGCGCGCATATGTACCGCTCCACCGGCGATATCTTCGACAACTTCAACTCCACCGCCGGCATCGCCAAGAGCCAGATGGACAAGTTCAACGCCAACGCGCCCGGCTGCTTCAACGACATGGATATGCTGACCGTCGGCATGAACGGCATCGGCAACGTCGGCTCCGGCACCGAAGCCAACAGCTACAACGAGTATGAGTTCGAGTTCGCTTACTGGTGCTTCTGCGCCTCTCCCCTGATGATGGGCGCCGACCTCCGCAAGGTCGACGATAAGTACCGCGAGCTCCTGCAGAATCCCGGCCTGATCGCACTGAATCAGGATAAGGAAGCCCGTCCTCCCTACCTCGTCCGCAATGAGAACGGCTGGACGCTGTGGGTGCGTCACCTCGCAGACGGCGAGTTCGCTATCGGCGTCTTCAACTTCGCCGACGGCGATCGCTGGGCAGAGGTCACCTTCGCCGAGCTGGGCGTGCCGGTCAATTCCGGCGTGAAGCTGGACATCACCGACGTGATCACCGGCGAGAAGGTCGGTCTCAAGAAGGACGATATGTTCTTCCCCGTCCGCGCTCACTCCTGCAAGATCTTCCGCGCGAAGTTCGTGCCCGAGAAGCGCCGCCGCGCCGCCAAGTAAGCCGTGTCCGAGGTCTGCAAGCGCTGCGGCGCCGGCATGACGAGCGACGAAGCCGCGCTCAACTACAAGTACATCGGTCGTCACGTGAAGGATTTCCTGTGTCCTGCCTGCCTCGGTCACGATCTCGGCGCGACACCCGAAACCATGCGGCAGATGATCGACGTGTTCCGCAGACAGGGCTGCCGGCTGTTCTCGCCGCTCGGATCCGGCGAGAACGGGCAGACGTCCGGCGGTACGTGAAGATATCCGTTTTCTCCTCCCTGCCGGGCTCCGTCCGGCAGGGATTTTTTTGTAAAAAATTCGTGAATATTCTCTATATCTTGTGGTTTTCCGCCCAAAAACCTTGCAATTTTACAAGATGTGTGATATAATACAATGAACGAATTTATTTTGGAGGGCCAATTGAATGAAGATCAATCGGTTTATTCCGCTGATTTGTGTGCTGCTGCTGTTGATCGCGGCACTCGCCTCGTGCGGGTCATGCGAATCGACGCGCAAACAGCCCGTCTATACGCTGGGGCCCGACGATACCGGCCCGGCAAGTGAGCCTGATGAATCCGGGAACGAATCCGGGACAGAGGCTGCCACAGACCCGCTTCCGACCGACCACAGCTTTGCCTCGTGGGTCGTCACGGTCGAGGCTACCTGCACGGAAGCCGGCTCCCGCACGCGCGTCTGCGCCGACTGCGGCTATCAGCAGACCGAAGCGGTCCCCGCTCTCGGACACTCGTCCGTCACCGGTGAGACCGTCGCTTCGACCTGCACGGAAGCCGGTCATACAGCCGAATGCACCTGCGAACGGTGCGGCATCGTGCTGACCGAGGCGGAACCGCTGCCGCTGGCCGCTCACACGCCTGCGCCCTATGAGGACGTCGCTCCCAAGTGCTCGGCTGTCGGCTATACCGGCGGTACCTACTGCACCGTCTGCAAGGCGACCATCGACGCGCGCACCGAGATCGCCAAGCTGCCGCACAAGCCCACGACCGACGCTGCCGTGGCCCCCACCTGCACCGAGACCGGTCTGACCGAGGGCAGCCACTGCACCGTCTGCGGTGAACCCGTCGTCAAGCAGACGGTCATTCCCGCAAACGGCCACACCTCCGTTGTGGATCCCGGGACACCGCCCACCTGCACCGAGGACGGCATCTCCGACGGCGCTCACTGCTCCGTGTGTGAGGCGATCCTCGTCGAGCATAAGGTCATGCCCGCTACCGGACACACCTCCGTCATCGACCCCGCTGTGGCTGCCACCTGCACCGCTGCCGGTCTGACCCAAGGCTCCCACTGCTCCGTCTGCCAGCTGATGCTGATCAAACAGGAGCCCGTTCCCAAGCTCGACCACGTCATCGTGGTGGATGAAGCCGTCACGCCTACCTGCACCGAGGACGGCCTGTCCCGCGGTCAGCACTGCTCCGCCTGCGGAACGGTCCTCGCCGCACAGGACGTCATCCCCGCACTCGGACACCGCGAGGTCGAGGATCCCGCCACCGCCGCCACCTGCACCGAAGCGGGAATGTCTGCCGGCTCCCACTGCCTCGTCTGCAACGCCGTGCTGAAGGAACAGACCGTCGTCGAGGCGCTCGGACATGATATCGTGATCGACAAGGCCGAAGCCGCCACCTGTACCGCTCCCGGCCTGACCGAGGGCAAGCACTGCAGACGCTGCGAAGAGATCCTGGTCGTCCAGAAGGTCGTGGCCGCTTCCGGTCACACCGCCGTTGAGGATCCCGCCGTCAAGCCGACCTGCACGAAATCCGGTTTCAGCCGCGGTTCCCACTGCTCCTCCTGCGGTGAAGTGCTCAAGGCGCAGGACAAGCTGCCCGCGCTCGGACACACCAAGGTAACGGATGCAGCCGTGGCCGCCACCTGCACCACCGACGGCCTGACCGAAGGCCAGCACTGCTCCGTCTGCGATGCCGTTCTGGTCAAGCAGAACGTCATCCCTGCCAAGGGTCACACCGTTGTCAAGGACAACGCCGTGGCCGCCACCTGCACCAAGACGGGTCTTACCTCCGGCCAGCATTGCTCCGTCTGCGGTACGATCCTCAAAAAGCAGGAGGTCATCCGCGCCAAGGGTCACACCATCGTGAAGGATGCAGCCTTTGCCGCCACCTGCACCAAGTCCGGCAAGACCGCCGGTCAGCATTGCTCCGTCTGCGGCGATATCCTCGTCGCGCAGGATACCATCCCCGCGCTGGGTCATACCGTTATCGCCGATGCAGCCGTAGAAGTCACCTGCACCACCGACGGCAAGACCTCCGGCTCCCACTGCGCCGTCTGCGGCGAGATCATCGTCGCACAGAGCGTGATCCCCAAGCTTGAGCACTCCTACGTCAACTACGTCTGCGTCCGCTGCGGATACTGCAACGCCAGCGCCAACCTCGCCTTCAAGTCGCTGGGCAGCGGCACCTGCGAGGTCGCCTACATCGGCAGCTGCACGGATAAGACCATCGTCATTCCGCCCGTGTCTCCCAACGGTGACCGCGTCATCGGCATCGGCGCCGGTGCCTTCGCCAACTGCAGCCAGATCCAGAGCGTCGTCATTCCCGACTACATCACGCAGATCGGCGAGGGCGCGTTCCTGCAGTGCATCAACCTCTCCTCCGTCTCCATCGGTAACAGCGTAACGGTCATCAAGGCCGATACCTTCAGCGGCTGCACGTCGCTTAAGAACGTGACGCTCGGCTCCTCCGTCTACCAGATCGAGGGTGAAAGCGGCTCCAAGCGCGGCGCCTTCGCAGGCTGCTCGGCGCTGACCAAGATCGCCCTGCCGCGCGGTGTGACATACATCGGCAACGGCGCGTTCAAGAACTGTACCAAGCTGACCATCAGCATCTGCGTTCCCAAGATCCCCTCGACGTGGGACAGCGAGTGGAACAGCGGCCGACCGGTCAAGTACGAAAAGTAAACCTAAGGGGCTGCCGCACTTTCGTGCGGCAGCCCCTTTTGCGCGTTCCGCGCCAGGGAGTCCCCGGTCCATTCTGCTGCGGCGGGGAACGCCTCGCGCCTCCGCCGCTCGGAGACCCACCCCCCGCCCCCCTCCCGTACACGGGAGGGGGAGAACCAATCTTTTTACGCAGGGAGAAGGGAGCGGCGATGCCGCTCCCTTCTCCCTGCGCCCTCATCCTGCGGGACGCGGGGTGCGACGATGAAAAACGGTGGGCGCCTATGACGGCACCCACCAATCTCGTTCGGCGTAAACCGAACCTCGGGCAATATTCCTTTTTTGAAAGTTCTTGGGATTCTTAAGGCATTACCGCACAATGATGACGGTACAGATGCGCCGTCAGAAATT
>JAKSPU010000144.1 GCA_024404505.1 Clostridia bacterium | reverse complement strand
GCGCGAGGCGTTCCCCCAAATCTGCACGGATCGGGCAGATGCCATCTGCCCGATCCCGAGCGGGGTCAGGGGCCCCCGCGTAGGCGTTTTCGGGAACGTCAGCGCCCACGAACGCACCCACCAAGCTCATTCAGCGTAAACTTAACCTTGGCAAAATCTTTTTCATAAAAGTTCTTGGGATCCTTAAGCCCTTCTTTCAAGAAGGGCTTAAGCGGGGTGTGGGGCTGCGCCCCACTCGTTCCCCTACTATTACAGCCCCATATCGTTGAGAATGGCCTCAAGCTCGTCCGGGGTCCGGGCGATGGGTTGGTCGCCGAGGGAGCGGAGGAAATCGTACGAACGGTAGCCCCAGCACACGCTGACCAGCCTCATGCCGGCGTTGCGGGCGGTGTAGACGTCGATGTCGCTGTCACCGATGTAGACGCACTCGTCAAGGGCGATCGGACCGCCCAGCTTTTCCTCGGCCAGCTGCTTGATGTACAGCGCCATGGCGGGGTCCGGCTTGCCGGGACGCTCAAGACGGAAGCCCTCGGCGCAGAAGAACAGCCCCGGACGGAACATACGGTCGTTCAAAACCTTGACGTACTCGTCCTGCTTGTTGGAGTTCATGGCCACGAGCGTGCGGGCGCTCAACCGCTCCAGCAGCTCCGCCATGCCGGGAAAATGCTCGGTCAGCGGGTACGTCTCTCCGTAGTTCTTCAGAAACAGCGCCATCGCCTCGGCCACAGCCGCGTCGTCGTCACGCAGCGACGCGGGGAGCATCTCCTCGCTAAACTGCCTGACGCCGTAATTGACGAATCTCAGTACGCTTTCCTCCCGGTGGAGCGGATATCCGAGCTCACGGCAGGTGCGGTTGACAGCCTCGGTGATGCCGGGCATGGTGTGGGCGGTCGTGCCGTCCAGATCGAAAATGAGCAGCTTGATCTTGTGCATGGGAAGGTGTCCTCTTTCATTGTTTTGTACAAAAATCCTGCGGATTTTTTATGCCTTTCGCGGATTCCGCGACGGGCTGAATTGTGATATAATCAGTATACAACGGAAGTCCGGGTATGTCAAGTACCCTGATCCCGTAAAACCGCAAATCCATCGATTTCTATGCAAGAAAGGACCGATTTCCTATGAAAAGCATACTCAAGCATTCGCTTTCCGTGGCACTTGCGTGCCTGACCGTGACAGCAGGCATACTGCCCGCCGGCGTCATGCCCGCCCTCGGCGCCGGAGAGGACCCCTTTGCCGGCTGGAACAAGGGCGGCTGGACCGTCCGCGACGAGGACGGCGTCCCCGTCGCCACCGCACCCGGAGAGGGCGCCGTCAATTCCATGAATAGCAGTAAGCTGGCGGACGGCATCAACACGCTGTCCTTTGAGGTCAGACCGGGCAAGTCGTGGGGTACCGTGGACGGCAATCTCGGTGTACAGTTCACCTGCCCGAACGGCTACTCCTACTTCTTTGAATACAATACCGTCGGTAACTACTCGCAGGTGCGCCGTCTCGGGGACGGCGGGTACCAGCTGGTCGTCAGCGGCGCGGTCAACCGCACGCTCACGGAAGGGAAGTGGTACTCCATGAAGATCGTCTGCGGCGACGACTCGCTCTCATGGTACCTCGACGGCACCCTGATCCACGAGGTCAAGGATACGATGAACGACCCGATGGAGGGCGGCTCCTTCACCGTTCAGGGGTATATGTCCGCGCCCTCGGTCCGGAAGCTGACGCTCTCCCATACCGAAACGGGCGCACCCTCCGACGGCCCTGTCCGCGTGGATTTCGAGTTCCCCAAGGCGTCCTCCGTCAGGGGCTTCACCGCCGACGGCGGCGAGGTCGGCTGGAGAGACGACCGCCTCGTCTGGACGCTCGGCAGCGGACGCACGCTGACGACCCCCGCGCTGGCCTACACCTCCGGCGACGCGTACAGCGCACGGCTCGACCTCCGCAATACGCTGTACGTCCGGATGTCCAATAAGACCGACGCGAAGCAGCTCCGCCTCTCGTGGATCACCGCGGCGGATACCAAGTACGACACCGCCAAGTCCAAGGTGTTCGACGTCAAGCCGCAGTCCGGCGATACCACCTACCTCTTCAATATTTCCGACAACAAGAAGGCCACGGGCATCCTCCGCGGCTTCCGCTTTGAGCTGATCGACGCGGGAGGCGGCACCTGCGAGATCGAGGCGATCTCCTTTGAGCGCGAGAAGCCGATCTACGATTACGCCGGCACGCTGACCTCCTGCCGCGTCGAGGGCGACAAGGTCGTCATCAAGGGCACGCTGGCCGATAAGTACAAGGGAAAGACCGTCACCCTGTACGAGACGGAGGTCGACAACTACCTCGATAAGCTCAACGCGAATCAGGTCGTCGCTTCTGTCAAGGCAAGCGGCAAGGATTTCACCTTTGAGATCCCGCTGAAGAACGGCAAGGTCAGCCGCCTGTCCTCGATGTTCCTCGTCAGCGTGGACGGCGTGCGCGTCACGGACCGCTTCATGGTCGAAAACTGGCGCGACAGCCTGCCCAACCCCTACGCCTTCACGCTGCCCGACCGGACGGTCATGGTCACGGACGCCGAATTCGGCGCGAAGGGCGACGGCTATACCAACGATACCGACGCCATCCAGAAGGCCATCGACACGACCTCGGCCGCGGGCGGCGGCACCGTCGTCGTCCCCGGCGACGACAGCGCCTACGGCAGACGCTATATCGTCACGACGATCCGCCTGAAGAGCAATACCGAGCTGCGCGTCGAGTCCGGCGCGGTGCTGTGGCAGTCGCCCCGCCCCGCAGACTACCCCTATGAGGTCGTGTACGGGCATGACGTGAGCATCTCCGGCATCAACTGGACGCACGCGGGGCTGTGCCACAATTACCCGATGATATACGCCTACGAGGCCGAGAACATCCGCCTGACCGGCGGCGGCACGCTCCGCTCCGTGGACACGGGCAGCGAGTGCATCGACTCCGTATCCGGTGACGCGATCTGGGTCGGCTGCGAAAACCGCATCCACCTCATCACGATCGGTATGCAGGGCTGCACGAACGTCGAGATCTCCGACATCGCCATCCGCCGCGCCAACTGCTACCACATGATGCTCCGCAACAGCTCCCGCGTGTGGATCGCCAACCTCGATATGCGCGAGGCGACCTGCGCGTCCGGCGACGGCATCGGCGTCTCCTCCGCCTGCACCGACGTCGAGATCGACCGCTGCATCCTCTACTCCAACGACGACAGCATCACGCTGTGTCCCGGCTACAACGATCCCCGCGGTCTCGTCTGGTGGCACGGCACGCCCGACGCGGACAACAGCGTCCGCCGCGTGACGGTGCGGTCCTGCAACCTCTGCGGCGGCCACGGCCTGACCTTCATCCCGTGGGGCACCGACAACCCCGACCTGTCCAAGCAGCTGATCGAGGACATCACCTGCACCGACTGTGTGCTGGCGGGCGGCTCTGCCGCCATCGGCACGTGGCCGGACAACCCCTATCACGGCAAGGCCTTCGACAACACCGAGACCGACGACTACTCCCCCGTCCAGAACGTGACCATCCTCAACAACCGCTGCCGCGGATCGGTCAACCTTGAGTGCCTCAAGGTCACGGGCCTCGTCGCCGACTGCGGGCTGCGATCCGCGTCCGACTTTGAGTACGGCGGCTTTGAGCATCGGAAGGAGCGCAAGGGAACGTGGGAGAACGGGCTGTCCAACTGGGAGAGCCGCCTGTACGACGATTCCGCGTCCGTCGCTGCCGCCGCCGACGGGGACGGCAAGAATGCCAACCACTTCGGCGAAATGAACGGTCACGCGTCTTTGTATCAGGGACTGTACATGAGCGCCGGGACACATCATCTGTCCATCGACGTGTCGATCCTCTCCGGCGAGGCGACGCTGTTCGCGCGCGACCGCGTGACGGGTGAGATCGTCGCCGAAAAGCAGATCCTTGCGGGGAAGTCCTTCCGCACCAACATCCTGACCTTCACGCTGGACAAGGGGGCCACGCTCGACCTCGGTGTGGAGGCAAAGAGCGGTACCGTCCGCATCGACAACGCGTCGGTCACGACGCCCCCGGCGCAGAAAAAGATGTACTTCACCGAGAGCTTCGACAACGGAAACGACAGCGTGTATCTCGCCGTCAACAGCATGGAGGCGGCACAGGAGGACGGGAACACCTACGTCTTCGCCGAGGGCGGTATCCGCACCCTGACGGCGGCCAATCCGTACAAGGACGTGAAGGTCGACTTCCGGATGCGCTTCCGAGGGAAGCTGTCGGACATCGACTCCAACGTCGGCGTGTGCGTCTGCCAGAACGGAAATAACTATTACTTCCTTGAGTACAATCCCACGCTGAACTACCGGCAGGTCCGCCTGTTCAAGGACGGCACCACCAAGGTCGTGTTCATGCGGAACGGCGGCCACGTGCCGGTCGGTGAGTGGGCAGACTGCACGGTGACCGTGCAGGACGGCCGCATCGTGTGGATGATCAACGGGGAAGAACTGATCGCCTTTGAGGACAAGTCGCTGACCTCCGGCGAGGTGCTGTTCAACTGCTACAACGTCATGTGCGACTTCGACGATATCACGATCTCGCCTCTCGGCGAGAACGCCGCCTCCGAGTATGAGCCTCAGCCGGAGCCGGAGGCGCCGACCGAGCCGCCCTACGTGCCCGATCCCGAGCCGGAGACGGAGCCCGTCACGGAAGGCCCCGAGGAGACCGCCGCCGAAACAGGTGAAGGTACGCTGCCGGGAACGGACGCGGAAACGCAGCCGGTGTCCAAGGGCTGCGGAAGCGCGCTGACCGGTCTTGCCGCCCTGCTGACGGTCACCGCCGCGGCGCTGTGGATGGCGTGGAGAAAGAAGGAAAACTGAGGCCCGGTCAGAAGGCGTCACCCTCATGCGGTGTGATCCTGCCCGGCTGCCCGAAATGACTTGACATTCCGCCGGTTCCGTGGTATAGTATAGTCACGGCTCCCCGATTTTTGAAGCAAGAAAGGAACGTATATCATGACGATTTTTGTCTGCACCGGGACCCCTGAGGCCCCCTTCAACCGCTATATCCTGACCTACTCCTGCCCCGTTCCCATGCGCGGTCTCATCACCTACAATCTCGGCGGCGCGAGCGTATCCGAGGACTTCTTCCTCGACGCGGGCGAGGACAAGGTCTTCTCCAGCTACATCAACACCTACCTTGACGGCGGTCTGGCCGATCGGGGAGAGGTGTACGTCACGTTTTCCGACATCACGGTCCCGCTGCCCGAGGGTGCCGCCGTCAAGGCGTCCGTCACCTTTGAGAAGGCGGAGGTGTACGCCCGCGAGACCTACTACTTTGAGAACGAGCGGTACCGTGTCGGCGTCGAGCTGGCGTGGGGCGGCGGGCTTTCCTACATCCTCGACAAAAAATGCCCTGTCGCCGGTCTCGGCAACCTGCTCAACCACTACGACACGGGCCGTCTCGTGCAGCAGTCCTACTACGGCACGGGCAGCGCGCCCTTTGTGCGCGGTGAATTCATGGGCAGCAGCTGGTGCTACAACCCCGTGCAGGGCGGTGACCGCGGTGCCTTCAAGTCCAAGCTGATCGAGGCGCGTGTTTCTGAGAACGAGGTATACATCAAGTGCCGTCCCCGCGATTGGGGACACTGCGGCGGCGTGACCTACTCCTACATGGAGAACTGGTACCGCCTGAACGGGGACTATCTGGAGGTCGACAACCGCTTTACCGACTACTCCGGCTGGACGCACCCCAAGAACAGTCAGGAGCTGCCCGCCTTCTACACGGTCAGCTATCTCGGCAACTACTACTGGTATGAGGGCAGCAAGCCGTGGACGGGTGACGCGCTCTCCTGCCGTTCCGATCTGCCGTTCTGGCCGGACGATTGGGCGTACTGCACCTTCCACTACAAGCCGGAGAACACCGAGCGGTGGGCTGCCTTTGTGGACGACGGGCTGTACGGTCTCGGCCTCTACACTCCCGGCACCGACCGCTGGCTCGCCGGTCGTCACGCCTACAACGGCACGATGGATCCTGCCGGGGGACCGACCAACTACATTGCGCCCACGCTGCACATCAAGCTGCAATGCTACAAGCCGCTGACGTACAGCTACCTGATCGTCGCCGGTCAGCTGGACGACATCCGCGCCAAGTTCACCGCCCGCAAGGACGACATCACCAATCAGGAGATGCTGGAGTATTAAGGGGACGCCCGGGGACGCCCGGTGACGCCCGGGGCGCTGCCCCGGACCCCGGGGATGCGCGGGGCTCTGCCCCGGACCCCGCTTAAGCCCTTCTTGAAAG
>JAKSPU010000143.1 GCA_024404505.1 Clostridia bacterium | reverse complement strand
TGACGAAATTTCTGACGGCGCATCTGCACCGTCATCATTGTGCGGTGATGCCTTATGCCCTTCTTTCAAGAAGGGCTTAAGCGGGGTGTGGGTCAGAGCCCCACAAGCGCATCCCCCCATCAAGCCCACAGCTCACATTCCAACACGCGGGCGAACTCCTCGAGGCCGACGCGGTCGGCTTCGGTGAAGCGTCCGAGGAGGGGGCTGTCGATATCCAGAACGCCGACGACCTCCCCGTCCGCGTCGTGCAGCGGGATCACGATCTCGGAGTTGGACGCGCCGTCACAGGCGATATGCCCCGGGAATTCATGCACGTTAGGGACCAGCTGCGTCTTGTTCTCGCGGACGGCCGTGCCGCAGACACCGCGCCCGATGCCGATCTCTATACAAGCCGGCTTGCCCTGAAACGGCCCGAGGACCAGCCTTCCGCCCTCCATGAGGTAGAAGCCCGCCCAGTTCAGGTCGGGGAGCGCGTCGTACAGCAGCGCCGAAGCGTTGGCGAGATCGGCGACCCGATGCGGGACGCCGTATATCAGACCGCGCAGAGCGGCGTTCAGAGAGGCATAATCAACGGTATCTCTCACAACGCTCCTCCTTACAGCACCTGATAATCCCCCAGCACGCGCGGCTGGTTCTTCATGCTGTCGGCGTCGCCGATCTCGCGGATGACACGGCACGGCACTCCGGCGGCAAAGCTGTTGTCCGGGATGTCCTTGGTGATCACGGCCCCCGCGCCGATGACACAGTTGCTGCCCACGGTCACGCCGGGGCAGACCGTCACGTTCGCGCCGAACCAACAGTCGTGCCCGATATGCACGGGCTTCGCCCAGCACAGACGGCGCACGACGCCGTCCGAACACAGGATCGCCTTGCGCTCGTCCGGCTTCATCGGGTGCATCGGCGTGACGATGGTCACGTTCGGCCCGAAATTGCAGTCGTCGCCGATCGTCACCTCGGCGTCGTCCTGACAGGTAAAGTTGAAATTGATGAACACGCGGTCGCCGATATGGGTGTGCTTGCCGTAGTGGAACGTGATCGGCCCCTGCAGGAAGGTCCCCTGCCCGATATGACCCAGCATCTCACGCAGGATCGCGTTCCGCTCGACGGTCTCGTCCTCGTACAGACGGTTGTAGTCGAGGTCCAGCTTGTGCGTTTTCAGCTTGATCGCCTTGAGCAGCGGATCGCCCGGACAGAACAGCAGCCCCGCACGGATGCGGTCCTCCTCGGTACGCAGCGTCTTCCAGTCGGGCGTCTGCGTCATCTCGCGCAGCGCCGCCTTCAGGTACTCGTACCGCTGCCGCTTCTCCTCCTTGGCAAAATGCACCGCCCGCGTCTGCTCGGGGCAGCCGTCGTAGCAGAGCCTGCGATCCCCGAACTGCTCGGACGTAAGGTCGAACACGCGTCCCCACGCGGCGTTGAAGCAGTGGAAGTTCCCGTCACCGAGCGGCACGCCGTATACCTTGCCGCCGAAGATGTCCTGTGCCAAAAACGCCGTGATCGAGCATTGCCCGAGCGTGGGGTTGTCCGGCGACCACTCCGCCCGCATCCGGGGCGCGCAGGTGTCCGCGCTCCACAGCCGGGACAGCGCGTCGTACAGATCGACCGGCGTGCAGATGCCGGGGAACTCATTCGTCACGGCGGGTGCGTCCGCCGTTTCCCATCCGTAAAAACGATATCCGCTCATTTTTCTTTCCTTTCCGCGTCGGAGCCGCACGGCGGCTCGTCCCGCATACCCATCTTGACGGTCAGATCACCGAGGCTCTTGTCATATTGGGCCTTCGTGATCGCGCCGCGCTCCAGAAACAGCTCCAGCGTGCGCTTCTGCTCGAAATAGAGGCGCCTTTTCTTTTCGTCAGCCGTCCCGGTCAGCCGGTCGTTCTCCATCATCGGACACTTCCCTTCGTTTCACTTTACTGTTACCATTATATCACCCCGGCGCCGAAAAATCAAGAGGGCGGCCGCTTTTCCCGT
The DNA here is from genome assembly GCA_024404505.1 of Clostridia bacterium. Lineage (GTDB taxonomy): Bacteria > Bacillota > Clostridia > Oscillospirales > CAG-272 > CAMEON01. The sequence goes on along the minus strand of JAKSPU010000143.1, from coordinate 4,311 downwards.
TGACAAAACAGGGAACGGATGGTATAATAGAAGATGTCATTTCCTCTGATACAGAAAGGATCGTCATCATGGTCACACTTCGGAAAGTCGACGCCTCCAACCTGTGGGATATCGTGAGGCTGGAGGTACGCGAGGATCAGCGGGACTTCGTCACGAACGCCCGCGACAGCATCCTCGAATGCTGGGCGATCACGGCGTCCGGCGAATGGGCCGCCCCGTTCGGGATATACGACGGCGACACCCCCGTCGGGTTCGTCATGTTCACCTATGAAAAGTCTCCCGGTCCCGATTCCCCTCCCGTCGCCGCCGGGAATTACGACATCAGCCACTTCTACATCGACAGGCGGTACCAGCATAAGGGATACGGCAAGGCCGCCCTCCTGCTCTCCATAGACTATCTCCGCACCTTCCCGTGCGATAAGGCCGACTTCATCTGGATCGCGTGGCACCCGGACAACGCCGCAGCCGCGCATCTGTACGAATCCGTCGGCTTCAGAGCAACGGATATGCGGAACTACCACGAGATCGTCAGCGTGATGCCGCTGTGACGGCGATCAAAATATTTTTTACATTTTTTTCGGTCCCGTGTAATATATTCCCTGCCGCGGAGGTATTGAGTGTGAAAAGCAAAACGCGGCAGCAAGCATCAAGCCGCAGATCATGAAAACGAAATATATAGAGAAGGAGATAATATTATGCCTTTCCTGAACAAAGAATCCATCCAGCCGTCCCTTCAGAAAGCCAGAGCCGCGATCGAAGCGATCAAGCAGCAGCGTGACAGCGCCGAGCAGAACAGTCAAAGAAACGCCTATGACCTCAAGTATCAGTATGCCTCCTCCCTCATGGCCGCCATCGAGGTTCGCGACGCCATCGAGATCCGCACCGGGGACGGTGAGGAGATCAACGGGCCCAAGCGCAAGCAGGAGAAGGCCGCTATGGATCAGGTGTATGAGAATCTGGCCGGTCTCTGCGTCCTGAATGATATTGAAAGCTCCGGGGAGATCGTCGATTCGGATGAGATCCGCAAACGTGCCGCCGACCTCGGCAAGAACCGGGATTTCCGCAACGCCGCCTTCAGCGGCGAAGGTGTGGACAGCCTCCAGAGATGCCTTGATTACCTGCACGATGAAGAGAAGCAGCAGCACATCAACAATTGGACTCACGAGCTGCTCAGAGGCAGGGTCGATTATGAGACCACGTTCAACACCTTGTCAGCAAACCTTTCCGCCGAAGAGAAGGAAAAGCTGAAAGGCATCTACAACGACATGGCCAGGATCAACGAGAGCGCCAAGATTTACAAGTATCAGATGGGCTACACTCCCGCTGAACTGTACGCAATGGCGACCGACCCGAAAGCCAAGACTGATTACGACAATGCGATCGAGGCCAACAAGGAATTCGATCTGTCCGAGCGGCAGCGTGTAAGCATCTTTGCATACTCCAATCCTCTCCCCGGCTCCATGCCCGCGGCGATCCAACGCTCCTATTTCCATTTCCTGCAGTTTTCCGACAAGGATAACGAGGCAGACATCAAGGCTGCCGAAAAGCGCAATCAGAGGATCGTTACCCGTTTGAAATCCAAAAAGCCCGCAGACATCAAATTCCAGAAGGAATTCGTCCGCAACATGATCAACAGGATGCTCAGCGTCCCGGACGAGGCCCTCTCCCCCACCTCTGCCGACGCAGCCCTCGCCTTCTACCGCGGGAATCATCAGATCGTCGGCGCTTTGTTCGAAGGCGAAAATATCCTGTCGTCTCTCGGGAGAGATTTCCATATCTCCGATGAAGTCCGTAAGGTGCTGCGGCACAAGGCCCAGCTTGCAACGCAGAATCTGTCACAGTACCGCGAATTGCTGAAGGCCCAGGCGGACCCCCGCTACGTCGTCAATTCCATCGCCGGGAATTGGGACGGATTGGACATCATGAACGTCATGTCCAGCCCCGTCTCGAAATTCCCTAAGGATTATGTAAATGCCTTCAACGGCATCGGTCTCGGCAAGATAAACGCTGTCGGTAATGGCAACCTCGAGCAGCCCGACGCTGCCCGCTATGACGGTCTTTCGATCGGCGATAACGATATTCTGTCTCTGACCAAGCCGGTCGCTCCGGGCTTTTGGGCCAAGCTCTTCAACACCAAGGCCTACCGCGACTACCAGCAGGCGCTCAGTGAGTACAATGAGAACAAAGCGTACCACGAGGCCGAGGAGAGACGCAAGAACGACCCGCAAACGCAGGAAAGCGCCCGGTGGAGAGAAGAGCGGAACGCCGAAATGTCCGCTCATCTCGACTCTATCGACCGCAATGCTCCCTACGAGACAGCCAAGAACGAGCTGATGCAGCAGCTGAACGACACCTTCTCCGCCATCGAGCACAGCACCGGCGACAAGCTGTCCCGTCTTGACCACGTGATGATCGGCTCCAGAACGCTCCGCGGCGTCCTGCAGGCAGAGTACACCGCCCTGCATCCCGATCAGGATCCCGTCCTCATCGGCGCTTCCAACGGCTTCACTTCCTTCGTGAATCAATCCGTGACGAACGGTCACGTGGCTGACCTCATGCTGGCCGGCATGGCAAACGGCACTCAGGTCGTCATGTATAAGCCCGACAGCAGGACCGGTGCGCTGCAGATGAATCCCGAGACCAACAAGCCCGAGCATATCCTGTCCATGCCCAAGTGCGTTTCCGAGCTGGATTACATCGGCAATACATACGTCAAGGATCTGGTGACCAAGGATCTCAAGGTGGACCTCAAGGCTCCCGCGGATACCCGCGGGCGCATCACGGCTACTCATAACTGCCGTCTGGCCGTTCAGCAGCTCAACATGATCAACCGCACCTCCCTCTCCAGCCCCGGCTCCGGGAACATGATGGATCAGTTCTTCGGCCGTTACAAGAACGACCACCCCGATTTCAGCCTTGACACGCTCAAGAATCCCCGCAGCTTCGGTTTGAGCCGCACGTCACTCGTCAGCCACACCATGGCTTACCTGATGAGCAAGCACGAAATGACTCCCGAGCAGCTCCGCGATCCCGCCTATAAGCCCGAGCTCAAGGCAGAAGCCGGTGAATACGTGCTGCAGCAGATGACCTCCCCTGACGGCAATTACAGCGAGCTGATGAAGCACAGCCTGAACGCCATGAACAAGATCGTCGATTATATCGACGAGAAAACGAAAGGCGTCGATCTCACGCAGACCGCGCAGGTCTTCAGCAGCGACAACGAGTGCCTCGTCGGCATGGCCGAGTGTGCGCATGACCTCGATCAGGAGTATTCGCACGCCATGTCCGAGATGAAGCAGCAGATCATCGAGAAGCACGATCTCGCCGGTCTCCCCGAAAAGGAACGGAACAAGGCCGTGAGCAGGATCCAGGCTGACCTGTCCACGAAGATCTCCAACGTGTCCATTATCCGCCTCATGAAGGACAGCTGCATCGACCAGGACCGCTTCCTGACCGGCTCCTGCGAGGCTGCCAAGACCGTCACGACCAAAATCGTCGACGCCGAGATCAGCCGCGTCAAGTTCGCCGAAGCCATGACGCAGGGCAAGCCCCTGTCCCAGTGCTTCACCATGTCGGAAGCCGGCCAGCTGTACAACATCGCCGACGATATGTCGGGCAACAGCGTCAAAGTCAAGGAAAACCACGTCACGAATCCTGATGAGCTGAGCGAAAAGCTGGAGATCAACGACATTGCGGATGCCCGTGAATTCGGCGTGTACGCCGTCTCCGGCGGTCTGCGCCGCGACTGCGACGTAGAAATGGGTGAGACCGCCTTCGAGCTTACCTTCACGCCCAAGGCCCAAGGCAAGCAGTTCGAGACTCTCGACGGAAGCGATCTCTCCGCCCACGTGGACGCACCGATGCTGCAGTAAAAAAGGAACGTACGGGGTTCAGGGATGCGCCGGGGCTCTGCCCCGGACTCCGGGGACGCGCGGGGTTCTGCCCTGCACTCCGGGGACGCGCGGGGCTCTGCCCCGGACCCCGCTTAAGGGCTTCTTGAAAGAAGCCCTTAAGGATCCCAAGAACTTTTATACAGGGTCAAAGATTGGCCAAGGTTGAGTTTCCGCCGAACGGGATCGGTGGGTGCCGTTAAGGGCGCCCACCTTTTTTGAAGCGCAGTCGCGGGGGCCCCTATCCCCGCTCTGAAGAAGAAACCGGGCGCCGGAGGCCGAGCGTTTTCGCATCGCCGGATATTCTGCTGAAGCTTTTTCCCCCACCCCCCTGACCCCCCGCCCGGCGGGCGGGGGGAATATCTCTTTTATAGCAGGGAGAAGGGAGCGGCTGCGCCGCTCCCTTCTCCCTGCACCCTCA
>JAKSPU010000142.1 GCA_024404505.1 Clostridia bacterium | reverse complement strand
AAGAGCCGCCGCAGGCGGCAGGGCGCAGCCGCGGGGCGTAAAGGTCGTCGTTCCCCGCGCCCGCAGGATGAGGGTGCAGGGAGAAGAGCCGCCGCAGGCGGCAGGGCGCAGCCGCGGGGCATAAGATCGTCGTTCCCCGCGTCCCGCAGGATGAGGGTGCAGGGAGAAGGGAGCGGCGCAGCCGCTCCCTTCTCCCTGCAATAAAAATAGTATTCCCCCCGCCCGTGGGGCGGGGGGTCAGGGGGGTGGGGGAAAAAGGTTTAGCAGCACTATCGGCGATGCGGAAACGCCGGGTTTCCGGCGCGGCACCTCTTACTTCCTTGCTTCGGCAAACAGGTACATAGCCTGTCCCTCGGTGATCGGCTCGGACCAGATGCGGGCCGCGTAGATCACGGAATCGGTCGGGTACTCACCCTGACCGGAGGCGTCGGAGTCGGCGCCGAGGCAAAGGTACTTCGCGCCGTTGTCGGTGGCGAAGGACTTGATCTTACCGACCGTCTTGCGGTCCGTAAGTTCTCCGTTGACGTACAGCGTAAGCACGCTGCCGTCGTAGGTCGCAACGAGATGCAGGCGGTCGCCGGGGGCGACCTTGACAGCCACGCCCTGATAGCTTCCGACGTACACGGAGAAGTCCAGCTGGTTGCCTTCGATCTCAAAGCCGAAGCCGCCGGCGTGCATATTGGACATCAGGCTGTTGAACGCCGTCTTCTGACCGACGGTCACGTCCAGCTCCATCGTGAAGCCGAGGCCGAGCGTGTTGTAGTAATCCTTGATGCCGGGGGCCTTGAGGTTGCCGCCGCCGAAGACGAGCGCGGGCTGACCGTCACGCTCCTCGATCCTGACCGTGCCGATCTTCTGGAGGGCAAGACCTGCCGGGGAGACGTCGGTCCACGTGTCGGTGAGCTGCAGATCGAAGATGTCGGCCGGGCCGACAGCCTCCGCCTCGGTCGGCTCTGCGGTGGTGACCTTGACCGTGAGCGGCTCGGACTGCTTGACGAAGAAGTTGACGGCGGTGACCTTCACGGTGTACGCCGTGCCGGGCAGGAGGCCGCTGACGGCCGCGGTGAAGGAAGCGGGCGGCGTGGGCATCAGGCAGCCGGAGCTGATCTCGTCCTCATATACGAGCGTGCCGTTCGGATCGGTCACGGCGACCCGGTAGCTCTTGATCGCGCAGGAGAAGTCGTTGGCGGCGGGGAAGGTGATCTCAAAGCGGTTGGGCTTGACGTCGCCGACCGTGATCTCACCGTCGAACGCGGGTGCGTCGGCGGTCCCGAACAGGTCGTCCATCGGGGGCACCTCGGCCTCGATGAACAGACCGAAGTGGTCGGACACGTAGTTGCCGTTGTACTTGTCGTTCACGACGCGGTATTCCTTCACGGTCATGCGGTCCTTCGTGACGAAGCAGAAGTCGATGGGCTTCTCCACGGTCACGTCGTACTTGTCGTAATCGGGATAGGTGCCGAGGTCCATGGACTTGGCGGCGACGTACTTGGCGTCGGCGATCTTTTCCGCCTTCAGCATCCGCCGGTAGGTCTCGGAGCCCTCGTCGTTGTTGTAGTCGCCGGTGGCGAACACGGGCAGGCCCATGGCCTCAAAGCGCAGGATCTGCTCGCGGATCATCTCGATCTGGTAGTCGGTCGCCTTGACGTCCATCCAGTCGAGGTGGCTGTTCATGTGGACGTAACGGAAGCCCGTTTCCTTGTCCTCGAGGATGACCCAGCAGCAGGTGCGGTTGCAGTCCACCGTGGGGCCGTACATGGAGGGCACGTCGGGGGTCTTGGACAGCCAGAACGTGCCGCTGTCAACGACGGTGTACTTGTCGGTCTTATAGAAGATGTAAGTGCCGAAGGTACCGGCGGAGGGGTTGGGACCGTCCGCGGACAGGCCGATGTGGCTGTACCCCTTCATGGTCTTTTCCAGCACCGAGAGCCATGCGGGACGGCACTCCTGCACGCCGAAGGAGTCGGGATCGAGCCCTTGGATGATGCTGCACATACCCGTCGAGCGGCGGTTGACCGTGTCGAGGTTGGCGTCGAGGTTATAGCTGACGACCTTCACCGTGCCGCCCGCACGCTGGTTTTCACCGACCGTCTCCGGCTCGGTGGCGGCATCGGTCGGCGCTTCCGTGGGCGCGTCGGTCGGAGCCTCGGTCGGATCGCCCGCAGGGGCTTCCGACGCGGGATCGGTCGGTGCCGCGGAGGCTTCGGCTTCGGTCGCGGTGGGGGCTTCGGTGTCGGACGGGTCGTTTTTGTCGGTGCAGGCGGAGAGGCAGACCGTCAGGCAGACGGCCAGCGCAAGCACGGACAGAAGCAGTAAAAAGGTCTTTTTCATAGCTGATTCCTTTCTTGGGGGTCTGATTGAGTCGGTACAATTATACCACAACCGCGCACGGTTGTAAAGTCCTTTGCGAAAAATCTCCTGTTGACAGACCTCGCGGGGTATGGTATACTTTATGGGCGGTTCTAAAAATGGTTCTTCATAAAAATTGGTGTTTACCCAGCGTTCCTGCGGGAAAGGGGCAGGGAGACCATCTCAAACGCCGAAGTTCTCCCTGCCCCTTCCCCAGAGAGCGATCTCTGTTTCTTTTTACATTTCTATACCCCATCCCCACTCTTCCTTGGCTGCGGCATCCTCTGACCAAAAGATATTCAAAAATAACATTAATTTTGCTTTTCAGAGCGACGGCGCAGCCAAGGATTGGGGTGGGAGGGGTTTCCGGCAACGAAAAACACGAAGCTAACTCTTAAACCGGGGAGGGCGGGGAAAAACTTCGGCGTTTGAGATGGTTTTCCCCGCCCCTCCTCCGACAGCTACTTCGGGTACACACCAAAAAATATGATGAACCTATATTTTTGAAGATCCGTTCCAAAACGACATAAATAAACCGACAGTCCTTATGAAAGCGCTTTCGGCACCCCGAAAATCCCACCGGAAGGAGGCGGACCCGCATGGCGAAAGACCGGCAGCCCCGTGACGTGACGGACGAGGCCGTCATAGAGCGATTCTTTGCCCGCGACGAGCAGGCGATCCGTGATATCGAGCAGAAGTACGGCGTGTACCTCAGGCGGCTGTCCTACCGGATCCTGCATGACCGCGAGGACTGCGAGGAGTGTGTCAACGACACCTGCCTCGCGCTGTGGAACGCTATCCCGCCCGCGCGGCCCGCGTCACTCGGCGCGTTCGTGACGGCGGTCGCCCGCCGCATCGCGGTGGAGAAGTACCGGACGCGCACACGGCAGAAGCGGGTGCCCTCCGAGCTGACCGTCTCGCTCGACGAGCTGTTCGAGTCGGAGACGGCTGATACAGCCGTGGAGGACGAGGCGGCGTCGGCGGAGCTCGCCGCGCTGCTCAGTGAGTTCGTGCGCGGACTTCCGGCGCGTGACCGCTACATCTTCATCAGCCGCTGGTACGAGACGTGTCCGGTGTCCGACATCGCGTCGGAGCTGTCCGTGACCCCGTCGGCGGTCTACAAGGCGACGGACCGCATCCGCGCGGACCTGAAAGCCTATCTGGAAAGGAACGGTGTATACCTGTGAAAAGAGAGACCTTCAACGAGGCCCTGAACGGCCTCGATCAAGCCCTGATCGACGAGCATATCCGCGAGCGTGAGGCGCTGACCGCCAAGCCCGTGCGTAAAACCGTCTGGAAGCGCGCCGCCGTGATCGCCGCCTGCGCGGCGCTGATCGCGGTATGTGCCGTCGCGGCTGTCGTGATAGCCAAGCAAGCGTCCGGCGCCTCCGGGCTGCCGACCGTCGCTCCCTATGGCGGCGCCTCCGAGCTGGAGCCGTCGCCCGTTGCGGGGCAGCCGTTCAACCGCTTCTGCGAGCTGACGCTCCCGTCCTCGCTGGCGGACTGTGCGCTCCGGCAGGCAGAGTTCCCCGTGATGCCCAAGCAATCGGGGGACGGTCGGGAGTACGACAAGGAAAAGGCCGACGCATACTTCGCGTACAGGCAGGAAAACATCATGCCCTACGCCATCACCCCCGGCGAGATGGCGGATTTCCTGACGTCCTCCGCCTCTCTGTTTCTGGCGGGCAGGGACGGCGAAAACCGCGTCTTTGCGCCGCTGAACGCGTACATGGGTCTCGCCATGCTGGCCGAGACCACCGACGGGACCACCCGCGCCCAGCTGCTTGACCTGCTCGGGGCGGACAGCATCGAAACGCTCCGTGCGAGGGCGGACAGGGTCTGGCGCTACACCTACCGCGACGACGGACTGTCCATCCATATCCTCGCCTCGTCCCTCTGGCTCAACCGGAACTTCACCTACAACAAGCAGGCGCTGGACATCCTGCGCGACAGCTATCAGGCGTCCGTCTACGCGGGCGAGATGGGCAGCGAGGCCTGCGACGCGGCGATGCACGACTGGCTGAACCACTACACCGGCGGTCTGCTCGAAAGCTACGTGGACGGGATCAGGACCAACCCGGACGATGTGCTGCACCTGTTCTCCACCACCTACTTCCACGCGAATTGGGAGAGCGGGGAGGTCCTCGAGACCATGCCCGGCGTCTTCCACGCGGCGGGCGGCGATATGGACTGCACGATGCTGACCTTTTCCGAAATCTTCATGGGCGAGGTATGGGAAGGCAGGCGCTTCACGGCGGTGCGCAAGTATCTGGACGGGTACAATACCGTATGGCTGATCCTCCCGAAGAAGGGTGTGACCGTGGACGAGCTGCTCGCGGACGAGCAGGCGGTGCGCTTTGCCATGCTCGGCGAGGCGGACGGCGTGAAGAACCGCCGCGTACAGCTGCACGCCGCGTTCCCGGCGTTCGATATGTCGGTCAAGACCGATATGAAGGCGGGTCTGACGGCGCTCGGCGTGACCGAGTGCTTCACCCCGGCGGGCGATTTCTCCGCGCTCACCGAGGATGCGGGGATGTACGTGGAGGAGATCACGCAGTCCACGCGTCTGATCGTCAACAAGGAGGGCGTGACCGGCGGCGCCATGATACAGGTGTTTTATGTAGGCGCACCGATGCCGCCCAAGGAGATCCTGTACTTCACCTGTGACCGCCCATTTTTGTGCGTGGTCACGACGCAGGGCGGTCTGCCCGTGTTCGCGGGTGTGGTCAACCGTCCCGAAGCGCCCCAAGATTAACAAAACGCCGCAGATTTGTTCCTTTTCCGTTCACATTCCGTCCTCCCGGGTGTGGTACAATGTGAATGATAATCTGATGAACAGGCGGTGTCCCCTATGAATTTTCTGACCAGAATGAAGATCGCCGTTTCGGACCGCAGATGGCGCCGGAAGCTGGGCAAGACCTTCAAGACCATGAAAAGCGTGGGCCGGAACGTGCATCTCTGCCCCGGCTACAAGATCACCTCGCCGCACAACGTGACCATCGGTGACAACACGTGGGCGGGGAACAATCTGCTCATCCGCGCCGAGGGGGGCGTCACCATCGGTTCCGGCGTCGTGCTGTCCAGCAACGTCGAGATCTGGACGTCAAACCACAATTACGACAGCGAGGACCTGAAAACGATCCCCTACGATACCCGGATGAAGCTGAAGCACGTGACCATCGGGGATAACGTCTGGGTCGGCACGCGCGTCCTGTTCGTCCCCGGTGTGACCGTGGGCGAGGGGGCCGTCATCGGCATGGGCTCCGTGGTCACGAAGGACGTCCCGCCGTACGCCGTGGTCGGCGGCAACCCCGCTAAGGTCATCAAGTACCGCGACAAGGACCGCTACGAGCAGCTCAAAGCCGAGGGCAGGATCTACCTCGACGATCAGTACGACTACGACCGTTCCTCCCTCCGCAAGCGCGAGTGGCGCCGTCCCCCGAAGGACGGGGACGCCGGGAAGCCTTGAGAGGCGCTTGTGGGGCGCAGCCCCACACTCCGGAGAACGCGTGGGGCTCTGCCCCGGACCCCGGAGAACGCGTGGGGCTCTGCCCCACACCCCGCCTAAGGACTTCTTGAAAGAAGTCCTTAGGGATCTCAAGAACTTTATGGGCAATGGATAAACAGAAGTTTGGTTTACGCCGAACAAGAAAGGTGGGTGCCGTCATGGGCGCCCGCCTTTTTTCGCTTTCGCGTCTTGGCTCCTCGCATCCCACAGGATGAGGGTGCAGGGAGAAGAGCCGCCGCAGGCGGCAGGGCGCAGCCGCGGGGCGTAAGGTCGTCGTTCTCCCGCATCCCGCAGGATGAGGGTGCAGGGAGAAGGGAGCGGCATCGCCGCTCCCTTCTCCCTGCTATCAAATAAAACATTCCCCCCGCCCGCCGGGCGGGGGGTAAGGGGGGTGGGAAAAAAAGTTTAGCAGTACATCAGGCGATGCGGAAACGCCCGGCTCCCGGCGGCAG
>JAKSPU010000141.1 GCA_024404505.1 Clostridia bacterium | reverse complement strand
GAGCCGCCCAAGGGCGGCAGGGCATCGCCGCTCCCTTCTCCCTGCTATAAAATAAGTATTCCCCCCGCCCGCCGGGCGGGGGGTCAGGGGGGCAGGAACTTTTAACGGGGCTTCCGGCGATGCGGAAACGCCCGGCTTCCGGCGGCAGAGCGCCGGCCTTCCTCTATGGAGAGGGGGCGCCGCATCTCATCTCATCGCGCACCGCGCGAAAGCACCTGAACGTTCGCGTGCCCGTAATGGATGACCCGCGCGCCGAGGTGCAGGAGGCTGTCCCAATCCGCGCGGAGCGCAGGATTGTCGGCGTAGCCGTCGAGGAAGGCAAGCGGCTCAAGGTCACCGACGAAGGCGCTGCCGTCGTCGAGGACCAGCGCGGCGCCGTCCGGGCTGTGACTGCCGGTCCGGACGATCTCTCCCGCTATGCCGATCGAGGCAAGGAACGCGCGGCTCTCCCCGGCGGAGATCACCGCTGCCCGGCTTTCGTCGACGGGCATAAAGCCGGCTTTCCTGTCGCGCGCACAGACCGCGTCAAAGGCGTGGACGTGCGGCAGCTGATGGTCGGGGAGGAGCAGCTGTGCGCCCTGCCGCGTCAGCTCACCGACGAGGCCGACGTGGTCGGGGTGATAGTGCGTGGCCAGCACGTATCGGATATCCCCCTGCGACAGACCCTGCGCCTTGAGTGCCCGCCGGAGCGCGGGCAGCGTACCCGCCATGTCCGTGTCGATCAGGAGGCCGTTCACAAAGTATGTGTTCGTGTTTCCGTATTTCAGCGTGAAGATCATGTCATTCCTCCTGCTGCTTTTTCGTGTGTGAAGCGTCGGCGTTGGCGATATACACGCCCGCAATGATCACAACGGCTCCTATGATCTGCGGAACGCCGAAGGGCTCGTGCAGGTATACGGCACCCGCGACGACGGACACGACCGTGGAGACCCCTATGAAGGAGGCCGTTCTGTTCACACCGATGGTCGTGATGGCCGTATTGTCGAGCAGGAACGCGAAAATGGAGCAGCCGATCCCCTGATACAGGACCGCCGCGGCAAAGGACGCGTCCGAGAAGGGCAGGCGCAGCACCTCACCGAGCGTTCCGGTCCGCACCGCGTCGCCCGCGGCTGCGAGTCCGAAGAAAATCGCGCCCGCGACCAGCATGACGAACGTGATCTCCGTCTCCGTGTAGGCTTCCGCCTTTTCGACCAGCACACAGAAAATCACGTAAGACAGGACCGCGATCAGGAGGAACAGGTACCCGGCGACGGAAAGGCTGGCTGACGCGCCGAGTGCGAGAACGGTCAGAAGGACGCCGAAAAGCGTGATCAGGATCCCGGCTATCTGGATACCGGTCGGCTTTTTCCTGAGGATCAGGGAGGAGGCGATCAGGGAGACGACCGGGATACAGGCAAGGAAAACGCCGCTTTCGGAAGCGGTCGTGAGGTCGATCCCTACCGTTTCACCGATGAAATAGGCACATGGGCTGAGCAGGACGATGGGCAGGAGCGGCTTGAGCGCCTTCCCCTTCAGGCGGACCCTGAACAGACCGAAGCAGACGCCGAGTCCCATCACGACGGCGGCGATTATGAACCGCCAGCCGAGCAGGGGGAGGGCGCCTGCCGTCTCTGCTGCCTGTTTGGTGAAAACATAGCTGAGGCCGTACAGTATCTCGCAGCCCAAGGCGCAGAGACAGCCGAACAGGAGCCGGTTTCGTTTGATCTTCGGCATACGTTCACGCACCGATGATCTCACGGCGCTGCTTTTGACGCTGCCGCGCTCCGAGCCATGAGGCGAGCAGGATCACCCCGGCGTACAGCGCGTCGAACAGAACGAGGAACGCAAGGATGAGTCCGAGCGGGACGCGGCTCCCGTCCTCAAGCGGCGCACCGCCGGACGAAACCAGCCACGCGGCAAAGTACGGTGCGCCGCTGATGAACAGGACGCCCCGGCAGATCGCGGACAGCGCGGCGTGGATGGCGGCCGCGGCGGCACAGGCAGCCAGCGTGTACTTCGGGACGAACTGACCGACCTTGTACCCGCGCTTGCGGAAGACGATAAACAGCCAGATCACGCTGACCAGCGCGAATCCGGCGGTGAAGACCGACGTTTTCAGCTTGTTCCAGACGGCGTCATCCGTGAAACCGCCGTAGAAGGGCAGGATCAGCGTGTAGTACAGCGCAAGGTATACGATGACGACGCTGAACAGCACGCCGACGGCCATGTGGGCATAGGTCAGCAGCGCTTCCCGGAAGAAAGTCTTTCCGGACGTTTTGCCGTTCGGGGCAGGGGATCGTGGGTCGTTCATGGATGTGTCCTCCTAAAGAAAGCCCCCGCCGGAGCGGGGGCCTTTTTTATTGAAACGGAATACGAATCAGTGGCAGATGCACTTCTCGGTATCCTTATCGAAGATGTGGATACGGCTGGTATCGAAGGCGACCTTGATGACGTCACCGGCACGGGAGGTGGAGCGGCTGGAGACACGGGCGATCAGGTTGGTGCCGTCGTTGACGACCTTCTGATCCTCGTAGTGACCGACGGTCAGGTACAGGTAGATCTCGGCGCCCATCAGCTCGGTCACGTCGACGTTGGCCTCGACGGTGGAATCCGGGAAGGCTTCGATCATGTTGGGCTGGTCATGGATGCACTCGGGACGGAGACCGACGACGACTTCCTGATCCACGTAATCCTTGAGAGCGGGATCGTTGGCCTTCTCTGCGGGCAGCTTGATGGACTTGTCCTCGAAATCGAAGTACATATCCTCGCCCTTCTTGCGGAGCGTACCGTTGATGAAGTTCATCTGGGGAGTGCCGATGAAGCCTGCGACGAACAGGTTGCAGGGGTTATCGTACAGGTTCTGAGGAGTATCGACCTGCTGGATCAGACCGTCCTTCATAACGACGATACGGGTAGCCATGGTCATAGCCTCGACCTGGTCGTGCGTGACGTAGATGAAGGTGGTACCGACGCGGTTGTGCAGCTTGGTCAGCTCGGTTCTCATGGCAGCACGGAGCTTAGCATCCAGGTTGGACAGAGGCTCGTCGAGCAGGAAGACCTTGGGGTTACGGACGATAGCACGGCCGAGTGCGACACGCTGCTTCTGACCACCGGACAGAGCCTTGGGCTTACGGTCGAGCAGGTGGGTGATGTCGAGGATGCGGGCAGCCTCTTCGACGCGGCGCTTGATCTCCTCCTTGGGGGTCTTGTTGAGCTTCAGACCGAAGGCCATGTTCTCAAAGACGGTCATGTGGGGGTACAGAGCGTAGTTCTGGAACACCATGGCGATCTTACGATCCTTGGGGGCCACGTCGTTGACCAGCTGGTCACCGATGAACAGCTCGCCCTCGGTGATCTCCTCGAGGCCGGCGATCATACGCAGGGTCGTGGTCTTACCGCAGCCGGAAGGGCCGACCAGAACCAGGAATTCCTTGTCCTTGATCTCAAGGTTGAAGTCGGAAACGGCCGTCACGCCGCCGGGATACTTCTTGTAGATATGACGAAGAGATACGCTTGCCATGCAATTTTCCTCCTAAAATATATGAATCAAAAATCAGTTTCCGTGTGCATACGGGGTCATTTTCACTCCTGTATTATATCAAATTTTCGCCCAAAAAGAAAGAGTGTATTTCCCCAAACTTTCTTGTTTTGATTTGTACAGTCTGCACAAGATTCTGCCGGAGCAGGAACGCCGGGGCGGAATCGCGGCAGCAGTTAAATTTAATAAATTAAAAAGTAACGACGGTCACGGATCTCCGGAACGGCGGGAAGGCTGCTTTTTGCACACGGACACCCACAGCATGGTCAGGAGGGATCCGACCGCGATGCCGGCGGCGATGCCGAGCGCGACGGTCAGCGTGGTCATGCCGTACTGCACGGCGCCGTGCAGGTCGCCCTGTACGGCACAGCTCATCGTGCGGTACAGCATACCGCCCGGCACGAGCGGGATGATGCAAGGCGTGGTGAACACGGACGCGGGCACACGGAACACCCGGGCGCAGATCTCCGAGAACAGGGCACCGACCAGAGCGGCGCAGAGATTGGGGATGAAATCCCCGTCCACGAAGCGGTTGACGATCAGGTATACGGCGCAGGTGAGCAGCCCGCCGAGGCAGGCCAGCGGAAGGCGGCGCGGATGGATATAGAAGAGGATGGAGAAGCCGAGCGTGCCGAGCACGCCGGTGATCAGCATGATAAGATCGGAGCTCACAGTACCGCACCTCCCCACAGCAGATTCGTCAGGGCCAGCGCCGCCATGTAACTGAGTGCCATGATCAGCGCGCGCAGCAGCGCCTCGATGAAGCGGAGCAGGCCGGACATGATGTCACCGCACAAAAGGTCGCGGATCGCGTTGCCGAAGGACAGACCGGGGATCTCCAGCATGATTGTGCCGACGATGATCATGTCGATATGCTCTCCGAGGCCGACGGCTACGGCCAGCGCGGCCAGAATGCCCCCGGCGAAG
Source organism: Clostridia bacterium (assembly GCA_024404505.1). Classification (GTDB taxonomy): domain Bacteria; phylum Bacillota; class Clostridia; order Oscillospirales; family CAG-272; genus CAMEON01. The sequence goes on along the minus strand of JAKSPU010000141.1, from coordinate 1,890 downwards.
GACGACAGCGCAGTCCGGCCGAGATCGTTGACGGCGACGCGGATCAGGGGATGGCGCTCGGCGATGATGATGAGCAGGCTGATCAGCGAGGCACACAGACCGTCGCGCCACGTGCCGCCGAAGAACAGCGAGAAGCAGCCGGTGGCCAGCACGCCGCCGACGTAGCACAGCCAGCGGGGGACGGGACGCTCGGCGCGGATGGCCGCGAGCCTGTCCATGACCTCGGCGCGCGGCAGCGGGGACGCGCAGATCACACGGGACAGCGCGTTGATCCCCTCCAGACGGGCCAGATGCTGATACGTGCGCCAGACCCGGCACATACGGTGCGCGCGGGTGCCGTCCGGCATGACGACGTCGGCCATGATCATGGAGGGAATGACGAACACCTCGGAGCCGGCAGCCCCGTAGGCGGTGCAGATGCGGGTCATGGTGTCCTCGACGCGGTGGACCTCTCCCCCGGCGTGGAGCAGCTCACGGCCCACGGATATGGCGATATCCAGCGCATCGTCGGCGCTGACCGCCGACGGCTGCGCCTGATCAATAGTATCCATCGGATGCATCGTCTCCTTGCAGATTGATGCCTACATTATACTCCGCGCGGGCGGTTTTGTCAAGACGACGGCGGTGGAAACGGCGCCAAAGACGGACAGATGGTGAACAGGCTGTAAAAAGTGCCGCATTTTCGCAAAACATCTTGCAAAATAGCAAAACGTGGTGTATAATAGAGCAAATGGTATGCAGAGAAGTCCGCCCGGTGCGGGTGAGTATGCCGGGGATCGGATCGCCCGGAATATGACAAAAGGAGTGCTTTGACCATGATCGGCTTCTATAACTACACGGTATATATGACTTTCCTCGGATTGGTCTCCTCCGCCTACGGCCTCGTGATGGCCGCCACGGGACATCCGCTGCGCGCGCTTGCGATGCTGATGCTCTCGGGCGTATGCGATATGTTTGACGGCAAGATCGCAAGGACCCGCAAGAACAGCACCGACGAGGAAAAGCGCTTCGGGGTGCAGTTGGATTCACTGTCCGACATCGTGTGCTTCGGCGCCCTGCCCGCCGCGATCGGGGCCGCGCTGCTGCCCTCGGGCACGGCTGCGTGGATCCGCGTGGTCAGCGCCGCCTGCTCCTGCCTGCTCGTGCTGTGTGCGCTGATCCGCCTTGCCTACTTCAACGTCAAGGAGGAGGAGCGTCAGAAAACGACTAACGAGCGCCGGACCTCCTTCATCGGTCTGCCCGTGACCACCTCCGCGCTGATCTTCCCGCTGGCGTTCGCGCTGTCGCGGGTGCTGCCCGGCATTTTCAGCTTGCTGATCTACCCGTTCGCCATGCTGGTGACGGCGATCCTGTTCATTTCGCCTATCAACGTCCGCAAGGCACACGGCGTCGGGCTGGTGATCCTCAGCGCCATCGGCGCTGCGGAGATCGCCTTCATCGCGTGGGCCGTTCTGCGCCGCTGACAATCGACAATGCAGATAAGCGGGAGGAAACCTCGGTTTCCTCCCGCTTTTTCTCGGAAGCCGGGCGGCGCGGCATCGCCGGGACGCTTCGTGCGGATTGCTATCCCCACCCCCCTGCCCCCCCGCCCCGCGGGCGGGGGGAATATCTTTTATTACAGCAGGGAGAAGGGAGCGGCGATGCCCTGCCGCCCTTGGGCGGCTCTTCTCCCTGCACCCTCATCCTGCGGGATGCGCAACTGCACGTAAGAGCGGGGATAGGGGTCCCCGAGACTGCGCTTCAAAAAAGGCGGGCGCCCATGATGGCACCCACCGATCCCGTTCAGCGTAAACTCGACCTCGGTCAATTATCCTTTTTTGAAAGTTCTTGGGATTCTTAAGGCATCACCGCACAATGCACGGCTGACGCCTTGACGGCACATCTGCTTGC
>JAKSPU010000140.1 GCA_024404505.1 Clostridia bacterium | reverse complement strand
CCCTTCCCCTTGCTGAGAAAGTAAAAAATCTCCCCCTCCCGCGCACGGGAGGGGGTAGGGGGTGGGCCCCCGAGCGCCGGAGGCGCGAGGCGTTCCCGCATCCCGCAGGATGAGGGTACAGGGAGAAGGGCCGCCCGCAGGCGGCCCTTCTCCCTGCTTTAAAATATGATGTTCCCCCCGCCCGTGGGGCGGGGGGTCAGGGGGGTGGGGAAAAAGGTTTAACAGAACATTTTGGCGATGCTGAAACGCAGGGTTTCCGGCAACTGAACATCCGGCATCAGGCTTCGTCTGAAATCTCTGTCTCCGACAGCGGCCTGACCACGACCTTGTCAAATCTGAGCGTCCCGCTTCGTACCGCCATACCGATCTGCGAAGTGGCGGTATCCCGGACCAGCACGTCCTCAACGGTTTCGACCGTGCCGTCGGCGAATGTCAGGACTGCGGTCTTTGCGAAACCGGCGTCGGTCACAAGCTCAAGGCCCTCGTAGGCGGAGAGATCGGCGGTGCCGGACAACTCGATGGACAAAACCTTCTTCCCGCCGCAGTATACGGTCACGGTGTGATCGTCGTCGGTGATGAGAAGTCCGGTGGAATCGACGTTGATCCTGAACCGGGCGTTGCCGACTCTGGTAAGGGCGTCGGGGTCGTACCGCTTGACCGTGACGGTCAGCACGCCGTCGTTGACGGAGAAGGTAAGCCCGGAGCCGCCGCAGGAGCTTGGCGTGCCGTCGGTTTCATAGTAATTGTTGATGGGATACAAGCCGTCGTACGGTACGGGAACGTCGACGGAATGGATGACCTTCTCGCCGCGGACGAATACGTAGTCGCCGCCGGGGAGGGAAGCGCCGAGCATATTGATGAAGAAGGAGTAGCAGCCGTCCATATCCGCGTACATATCGGATATACCGTCGAATACGTAGACGCCGTTTGCCATCCGGGAGCCGTTGGTGGGCAGCTCGATCGTGAAGAAGCTGCCGAGGTCGGTCTGGGCAAAGGAGGCGCCGTTTTTCTGTGCGCCGGCATTTGATTCAAAGGACTTGGACGCGTCAGGAGGTAAGGGCTCGGTCGGTGCCTCTGTTTCAGGCTCTGTAGGAGCATCCGTAACAGGCTCAGTAGGAGCATCCGTAACAGGCTCTGTGGGCGCATCCGTGACAGGCTCGGTGGGCGCATCCGTGACGGTTTCTGTGGGCGCGTCCGTGACAGGTTCGGTCGGCGCATCCGTGACGGGCTCGGTGGGAGCATCCGTGACAGGTTCGGTCGGTGCGTCCGTGATGGGTTCTGTGGGCGCGTCCGTGACGGGTTCGGTCGGCGCGTCCGTGACGGGTTCGGTCGGTGCGTCCGTGACAGGCTCGGTGGGCGCGTCCGTGACAGGCTCGGTGGGTGCGTCCGTGACAGGCTCGGTGGGAGCGTCCGTGACAGGTTCGGTCGGCGCATCCGTGACAGGCTCGGTGGGAGCGTCCGTGACAGGCTCGGTGGGTGCGTCCGTGACGGGTTCGGTCGGCGTATCCGTGACGGGTTCTGTGGGAGCGTCCGTGACAGGCTCGGTGGGAGCATCCGTGGCGGGCTCGGTGGGAGCGTCTGTGGCGGTTTCGGTGGGTACATCCGTTACAGGATCGGTGACGGTTTCGGTCTCAACGGTCGCGGTATCGGTGTTGTTTCCGCTGCACCTGCAGGCAGAAAGACAGGTCAGCGTCACAGCGACAAAAAGCAGGAGAGATAGGAGTCGTTTGCTCATGGTTTATTCCTCCTTGATTCAACCGGATATGCAGTACGTTCACTCAATGAATTCCGAGCTGACCACGACCTCCGTGCCGCCCACGTCTGCCTTGACCTCGACGTAGTACGCGGCGGCGTCCGCGGGAACGGCACCGCTGACGACACCGGACGCGGCGTCGAACGCGAGCGGGGCGGTCTGCCATTCCTGATCCATGAAGGAATCCGTATAGCCGTACTTCATGTGCGGGCTGTACGTCTGCGGGGAGGTGATATAGAACAGAGTACATCCGGTCACCCTGACGTCCGCGTCAAGCTCCAGCCCGACCCGGATCGTCCGTCCGGACGGCTGCTCGCGGAAACCGGGCAGGCGCGGCGCACCCATGACGACGGAGTCCGCGAAGGCGCGGATCTCGGCAGGCGCCCAGCCGCAGCCGTGGCTGTGGTACATTTTGTCCTTGAGTGACAGGCGGGTCAGCGGGTTGACCCGGACGGTGTCCCGGTAGCTTGCCGAATGGCTGTTGATCGAGAAGCAGTTGTCGTCGTTCCAGCCGAGCCACAGCGTCGGGGTCACGACACGGTCAAACCGGCGGGACGCGGACCACAGCGCCCGCGTGGCCTCCGGCGCGAAGCGGGGAGCCATGTGAGAGCGCGCTTCGGTCAGGTAGCCGGAGCCGTAGACGGGCACGGCGAACGAAAAGCGCGTGTCATACCCGAGGACCAGCGCGGCGATGACGCCGCCCCAGCTGATGCCCGTAAGCCCTGTCCGGGTGATATCTATACGCGGATCGGCGCGCAGGACGTTGTGCGCGAGGATGGTCTGCCCCACGGCGTGATACATCCACATCCGGTCGGGGTCCCCCTCGGAGGACCCCATTGCATCGCACGCCGGCGCGTTGACGTACCCCTCCTCGGAGAACGGGCCGGACAGCCCCCACGCAAAGCGCTTGGTGATCTCGGACTCTCCGGCGTTGACCTCTGTCGGGAAAAAGCCGGTGTTGTCCATGGCGATGGCTGCGTATCCGCAGTCGTTCCACATCCTGACCCATTCAAGGAAGGCGTGTCCGCCTCCGCCGTGGATCAGCACGATGCCGGGAACGGGCGTATCCGGCGCCGCGCCGTCGGGGAATCCTACGTAGGCAAAGACTTTGGTTTTCTGTCCGCCGATGGGCAGTCCGTCGTACGTGACGGCACGGATGTGGGTGTATCCGTCCATGGTCGGCGTGAATCCGGGATATTCCCGGACCGAAGGGCGCGTCGTGAGCGCCTTTTCAAAGGAGGATCCGATGAAGGCCAGCTTACTTTCGGTTTCCGTCATGTTGTTTTCCTCTCATATCTCCCTGATCATCACGCACGACTGCGGTTTCAGGTCGAACGTCAGATCCTTCATGGTCCCGACGACCTCGCCGTCATGCTCCGCGTCGAGCAGCGAGACCTCAAACGTCCCGCTCCGGCCGAAATCGACCGTCAGCGTCCGGTCTCCGGCCGTATCGTCGTCCGTGTAGCAGGTGACGACCGCCTGCAGTTTCCCGTCCTTCCCGCAGCCGCACAGCGGGTACACATCCGGCACGGACGTGACCGCGGGGACGACGGCGGCCATGTCGTAAAAGCTCCCGTACCACTTCATCGGCAGGTATCCCTTGAGCGGGCGGAAGGTGTAGAAGTCGAACACACCGTTGAACGCGGACAGCCGCGTGTCGTAGTACATCAGCATATCGATGGGCGAGGACGCCGCGGTGCTGATGCACGCCATCAGGAACGCCGCGCCCTTCATGCCGTGGATGGTCTCCAGCGAGTACACGTAGTCCTGCGTCCAACCCCTGACGTAGTTCCATTCGTTCAGGATGCTTTCGGCAGCCTCGTATCCGTACTTGTCCAGCAGCGCGCGGATGCGTCCCGCCTGCGCGGCCATTTGGGCGGGCTGCGTCGTGTAGATGTGCCACGAGAAGAAGTCGATCGGCACGTCCCGCCGCTTCATCTCGCGAAGGAAATCCTCCGCCCACGCCTCGTTGCCGCAGATCGCGGGACCGCCGATCCGGAGGGCAGGGAAGCACGCCTTGAGGTGCTTGGCGGTGATCTCGTAGAGGTCGAAGAACTGTGCCTTGGTGCCGCCCCACGTGCGCTTGTTCGGGCTGTCATCCGGGTCGAGATCCGGCTCGTTCCAGATCTCCCAATAGGTCATGCCCAGCCGATAGCCGTCCGCCCAGCCCTCGTTGTAGTGCCGGATGATATGCTCGCAGATGACGGCCCACTTGCGGAAGTCCTTGGGCGGGAGGGTGCCGTGCTTCCTGATCTGATGCTCGATGCTCTGCCCGAGCCGGAAGAAGGTCTGTGTCCCGGCCTCCAGACAGACGAGGATGGATTCATCCGTGTTGGCAAAGTCATAGGACGCGGGGTCGTCCGCGTCGGCGTCGAAATCCGGGAAAATGCAGGTGATATCGTGTGCGTACGGGCCGCCGTACACGTCTCCGAACGCGGAATCGTGGTTGCGCGCGTAAGGGATGCGTGCGGCCTTGTAGTTCTCGAAATTGGTGCGGTACTGATCGGACGCGTGCCGCTTATGCCACGGACCGCCGTTGGTCGCGTTGAGGGGCTTGAAGCATCCGCCCGCCCGGGCAGGATCGAAACGAAGGATATCCATAAAAGGCTCTCCCTTCTGCCTGTCGTGATACCGTCAGTATACCACACCGGACGCCGTATTGCAAGAGAAAACGTGCCCGACAGGCAAAAAAATGCAAAATCCTCTTGTGCGTCCGGGAAAGATATGCTATAATACCGTAAGAGACCGGTTACGGGCGAAAGGAGTGTGACGCATGGAAAAGAAACGGATATACGGGATCGCAGCCCTCATTTTGTCTCTGGCGGTGCTGTCAGCGGGACTTACCTCCTGTCAGTATCTGATAGACAGCCTGTCGGAGGCTGCCTCGGAGACCGGGAACGATCTTCCAACCGTAGACCCGGGCATAGACCCGGGCATTGAAGAGCTGCCCACGCTCCTGCCGGAGACCCGCACGGATCCGCCGGCACAGCCCCCGACCGACCCGCCGACGGAACTCCCGACGGAACCTCCGGCCGGATCGGCGACGGAAGCTCCGACGGAGCCTTGGACCGAGGCACCGACCGAAGCGCCGACCGAGCCGGAGCTCCCGACCGAATGCAGCCACGTCTTCACGGCGTGGAAGCAGGATACCGTGCCTACCTGCACGTCGGAGGGACGCGCGTCCCGCGTCTGCACGCTCTGCGGCATTTCCGAAACGGACATACTGCCCACAGCGGAGCATACGCCGGGGAAGGCTGTCACGACCGAAAGCCGGGCGACCCGTCTGCTGCCGGGACAGACCGTGACGGCTGTCAGCTGCACCGTCTGCGGACGGGAGCTGTCCCGCACCGTGAAGGAGAACGAGGCCGCGGAAACGCAGTACGAAAGGCTGTACCGCCGGATCAGGAGCGGATTGGAAGCCGGTGAGACGACGATCGACGTATCCGACGAGAAGCTGATCTATGACGTCGAGCATTGCACGTTCCTGTCAGACGTGATCGCGGATGTTTCCCGTTCCACCGGCTGGTTCATGCTGCTTGAGAGGACGTTTTCCTTGAAGGGGAGCGGCTGCATCGGACAGGTCGTGTTCACCCCCGCGGAGTCGCCGGAGATCCGGGCGCGGAAGCTCGCGGAGACCGGGGCGATGATCGATGAAATTGCGGCACTCGCGCCGTCCGGCGCGTCCCCGCTTGAGACGGCGCTGTTCTTCCACGACTACCTCGTCGAGCATTTTGAGTATGACACGAGTTACGAGAACTATGAAATGTATGCGATGCTGACGACGGGCCGGGGCGTGTGTCAGGCGTACACCCATCTATACATCGAGCTGCTGACGAGATGCGGCATACCGGCTTCTTACTGCGAATGCGGTGAGATCAACCATATCTGGACCGTCATCGCGCTGGACGGGCGGACCTACCATATCGACGTGACGTGGGACGATCCGGTCGGCAATATGCCGGGCAAGGTCCCGCACAAGTATTTCCTCTTGACCGATGAGGAGATGCGCTTGTCGCACGGCACGAAATGGATATGCACGGAGACCTGCTCCGATACGCGATTCTCCGATTGGTGGCTGCGGGACGTGGAAACGGCTGTCCGCATGACGGACGGCGGGGTATATGCCGTCGCCGACAACCGGCTGATCCGGGCGAAGAGTCTGCTTGCCGACAGTACGGAGAGTCTGACGGACCTCGGTATGTGGAAGATCGGGAGCGGCGGACGGTATTGGCGCGGCTGCTATGCCGGTCTGTGTCTCTGCGGGGACAGCCTGTACGTCAACGCCTGTGACCGCGTCCTGCGCTGCGACCCGATGACAGCCGCTGTCACCGAGACCGGCATCAGTACAAAGAACGATTGGTTTTACGGCATGACATCCGACGGACACACGCTGACCCTGCATATCAGCACCGGCGAGGACCCCGTCACCATCACGGAAACGCGGACGGTCGTGCCATAAAAACGATGTGGGGCTCTGCCCTGCGTCCCGGGACGCGTTTGTGGGGCTCTGCCCTGCACCCGGGGAACGCCGGGGCTCTGCCCCACGCCCCGCTTAAGCCCTTCTTGAAAGAAGGGCTTAAGAATC